>DATBFI010000211.1:0-6819 GCA_036558585.1 Chitinophagaceae bacterium | reverse complement strand
CGGCCTAAACAGGTATAAAATTTTCTAAAAATATCTTCAGAGAAGTGTAGAAAAAAAGCATCATTTTTTGGTGCTTTTTCTTTTTAAAAAAATCAATCGATAAACTTATCAGCAGGAAACAACTTCGTAAAAATTTGTTATTTATGGAAAGCTTTAGAAAGAGCGTAATAAATTTTTTTGAAACAAAAAGATTGTTACAGTTAACAGGAATTGCTCTGTAAAAACAAACTTCGAAAAATTTGCGTTGCATATATAAATTCATTATTCAAAGGTTTGTCAGGCTTTGAATGGGAGTGTTGCGGCATAGTTTTAGAAGCAAATTTTATATGTCCACAACTATTTTTTAATCTCAAAATTTATCATTATGGAAAACAAGCGTGACCGACGTTCCCCGTATTCTGAACAAGAAAATTGGGAACAAAACCAAAGTGGCTATGATCGGGAAAGAGATTATAACCAGCAGCGTACCTATGAAAATTATAATCGCGACAACGATTATAACCAGGGGAGGAATTATCAAAGCTATGGTGGTCGCGACTATGATTACAATCAGCGCCGCAACTATGAAGGTTATAACAGCGATTACAACCGGGAACGGGGATCATACGGGGATTATAGTGGCTCCGATTATGGTAAGAGAGAAAGAGGAACTGGTTTCCGGGGAAGCGAGTATTCTTCCGGTGGCTATAACGATTATGGCTCCAATTACAACAAGAAGTATGGAAGTACTTCGGATTACGACAGATGGCGCGGCGAAAGTGGTTCTGCCATGGGCACAGGAGATATGGGCAGGGATTACGGAAACAGGAACTATGAATCTTCTGATCGTGAAAACTGGGGTGGCCGGCAGGAAAGTTATAAAAACCAGGATCGTGGCTGGTGGGATAAAACTAAGGATGAAGTTTCATCATGGTTTGGCGATGATGATGCAGAACGCAGGCGAAATATGGATCAGTGGAGAGCCAACCATAAAGGAAAGGGGCCAAAGAATTATCAACGATCAGAGGAAAGAATTCGTGAAGATGTATCAGACCGTTTAAGCGACGATCCTTACCTGGATGCATCTGATATAGAAGTAAAAGTGAGTGGGAATGAAGTGATACTTACCGGTACTGTAGATAGCAGGGAAGCAAAGCGTCGGGCCGAAGACGTTGCAGAATCTGTTTCAGGCGTAAAGAATGTTGAAAATCATTTGCGTGTTGGTCAATCAGGTGTGACTTCACCGACATCTACAGGAAGGTCAGCTGCAACAACAGGAACTTCAAACAAATAAGTAACTACTTTTTTATTAAGGATCACGGCTAAGAAAAACCGCAGCGTTTGTTGCGGTTTTTTATTGTACATGTTTCAATATTATTTCTTATTATGGACTTAGCTGCATTACTACTATTAAGCTTAACTTGTGTCACTCACTGCATCATTCAGAATTCTGTTGAGCAAAGTTTAAATTTCATTGCTATTTCATTTTGATTTGGGGGTATAACTATATGAACAATCGATGCGCAAAAGACAACAAGGGCATTAATGATGATCAGCTGAATTTATCTTGGGATGAGAAAGAATGGTTAATGAAAATGAATTTTATCCAATAAAATTTAAACTGCTGAAGAAATGACGCCCGTCGCTTCGGGCAGGCAAGCAAAGCTTAACAGGATACTTCAGCCAGGTACATAAAACAAAAACCCGTTACAAAAAAGCAACGGGATTATTTTTTTAATTCCTTTATCAACGGATGGGGTTAATACCTGTAATGTTCTGCTTTAAAAGGACCATTTTTAGAGATACCCAAATATTTCGCTTGTTCATCAGTCAGCTCATCCAGCTCAACACCAATTTTTGCAAGATGTAAACGTGCAACTTTTTCATCAAGATGTTTGGGCAGCACATAAACTTTATTTTCGTAATTGCTGTGATTATTCCAGAGTTCTATTTGAGCAAGCACCTGGTTGGTAAATGAGTTACTCATTACAAAAGACGGATGACCCGTAGCGCAACCAAGATTTACCAAACGTCCTTCAGCAAGTAAAATAATTTCTTTGCCATCAATGTTGTAAAGATCAACCTGAGGTTTAATTGTGTCTTTTGTGCGACCATAGTTATTATTTAACCAGGCTACATCAATTTCAATATCAAAGTGACCAATATTACAAACAACGGCCTTATCCTTCATCAAACGAAAATGTTTTTCAGTAATAAGATCGCGACAGCCTGAAGCAGTAACAATAATATCTGCCTCTTTCACAGCATCGATCATTTTCTTTACTTCATATCCATCCATCGCGGCCTGCAGTGCGCAGATAGGATCAATTTCTGTTACAATGACTCTGCAGCCTGCGCCACGCAAAGATGCTGCAGAACCTTTGCCCACATCGCCATAACCGCCAACTACTGCTACCTTGCCTGCAAGCATCAGATCGGTCGCACGGCGAATAGCATCTACCAAACTTTCTTTACAGCCATATTTGTTATCAAACTTAGATTTTGTAACAGAGTCGTTCACATTAATTGCAGGCATTGGCAACGTTCCCTTTTCCATACGTTCATACAAACGATGCACGCCTGTTGTGGTTTCCTCGCTCAATCCTTTTATATGCCGGATCAATTCCGGGTATTTATCAAAAACCATGTTGGTTAGATCACCGCCATCGTCAAGTATCATATTCAGCGGGTGGTCAAAACTTCCGAAGAACAAGGTTTGCTCAATGCACCAGTCTGCTTCTTCAACTGTTTCACCTTTCCACGCGAAAACACCGATCCCGGCAGCAGCAATTGCGGCAGCGGCATGATCCTGCGTAGAAAAAATATTACACGAGCTCCAGCGTACTTCAGCGCCCAATGCAATCAATGTTTCAATCAATACAGCTGTTTGAATGGTCATGTGAAGACATCCGGCGATACGCGCACCTTTCAGAGGTTGGGATGCACCATATTCTTTACGCAAGGCTATCAGACCTGGCATTTCGGCTTCTGCGAGTTTTATTTCTTTACGGCCCCATTCTGCCAGCGAAATATCTTTTACCTTGTAAGGAAGGTTCAAATCGATTTTTTGCACTACTGTTGACATGATGTTTCTTTTTAGTGAGGCAAAGGTAATATGACAGAATAAAATTGTACTTATTTAATTAAATTTGGAATGAAATGATATTTTATATCCCTTTAAAGGAATAAATGTCAATATTGCCATGGCAAATACCATTAAAAAAGATGAATCCACTATGCAACCATTTGCACTTGACGAGAAAGACCGGGCCATTTTAAGATTGCTGCAGCGGAATGCAAGAATTACTGTAAAGGAAATTTCTGACAAAGTCCATTTAAGTACAACGCCGGTACATGAACGAATAAAACGCATGGAAGATGCAGGTGTAATTAAACAATATGCTACACTTGTAGATCATGCCAAAGTAAAAAAAGGTTTGATGATCATTTGCTATGTTTCCCTCAGGCAACACAATAAAAATGCGGGCTCTAAGTTTATAAAAAGCATACAGGAAATGAATGAGGTGATCGAGTGTTACAATATTTCAGGTGAGTTTGATTTTATGCTTAAAGTAGTTGTGGAAGATATGGATGCCTATTACAATTTTCATGTGAATAAACTAAGTGAAGCAGAAAATATTGGTCATGTGCAAAGTGTTTTTGTAATGGGTGTAATTAAACAGACACATGTGCTGGTGCATTAAAATTCAATATTAACTAAAGCATTTCAATATTATAATTATCTTACCCGCAAAAACCCTTCGATGAAAAATTATATTGGCACGCTCATTATTTCTTTGTGTATTATACTAGGCATACTGATAGCAGCTTCGGCTTATAAGTACAAGTATCTTTCTGCAGAAACGATTACAGTTACTGGTCTTGCTGAAAAAAATTTTACAAGTGATGAAATTGTCTGGAGCGGTAATTTTACGCGTACCGGTCTTGATCTGAGATCCGCATACAATGCATTAAAAGAAGATGAAAGTATAATTCATAGTTATTTAAACTCGAATAGTATTCCTGATTCCTCGCTTGTATTTTCTTCAGTTGATATCAGGAAAAATTTTGACAACAAGATGGATGAGAACGGGCGTATCGTAGGAACTGTTTTTATAGGATATACTTTAACCGGCACAGTAACCGTACGTTCAAATGATATCGGAAAAGTTGAAAGGTTATCAAGAGAGGTGACTAACCTTTTGGAAAAGGGAATTGAATTTAGTTCAACAGCTCCAAGTTATTATTACAGCAAACTAAATGATTTAAAAATAGACTTACTTGCTAAAGCTGCCGCAGATGCAAAATTGCGTGCACAAACCATTGCAAAAAGTTCTGATGTGAGTTTAGGAACTCTTAAGACTGCAAGCATGGGTGTATTCCAGATAACCGGGAAAAATTTAAATGAAGATTACAGTTATGGCGGTGCATTTAATACATCCTCCAAAGAAAAAACAGCAAGCATAACTTTAAAAGTGGAATACCAGATTAAATAGGAAAGGTCTTTGTTAACCTTTAGATGCTTCATCTGTCCAAACTATTTCATACGCCATGATTTTATTCTTTCTTTCATTTGTTCATGTGTAATATAGTTTCCACTTTTATAATCTTCAAGCGCACGATTTAATTTTTGTTGCAATTCTGCCGGCAGTGTATCTAATTGCAGCTCTTCAATATTTTCATCATCATGTAGAAGTCCATAATTGTATTAATTATAACTTTAGCTCCATCACGTAATCATTCATATAATATCCTTCGCCAATTGGGATATCTTCTTCTTTGATAATTCTAAAATTTAAATGTTTATAAAAGCTTTGTGCGTTCGTATTGTAGCGGTTAACATTTAAATGCAAAGCAGTTGCACTCAAAGTCTTTATCTGCTCGATAATATAGTTGATAAGCATTTTGCCCAAACCTTTTCCCTGCTGATTTGGTAATGTATATAATTTATCCAGCTTGTAAACATTCCCGCTCTTTAAAAAGTATGCAGCAAACGCAATTGATTCTTTTTTTTCTTTTGCCAGGAGAAAAGTTGATCCATTTTGCATTTGCCGTTTAAGTGATGAAGTGCTGTAAATTAAAATAAGCATATAAGCCAATTGCGTTTCGCCAACGATAGGCCCGTACACCAAAGGCCATGTTGTATAAGCAATATGTTGAATGGAGGGAATATCTTTTTCGGCAGCCTTTACTATTGTTATTTGATTAGCCATGGTTTATTTGCTGAATAAATATCTGGTAAGTGAATAAAAGGTATAACAGCAATTCAAAATCTGTCCTTGTTATTTAAATAAAAATAGAATTCTGCACTCAAGACTCAAAATCTATGGTCGGTTCTAAACGCAGCACCACAATGATGTAACCGTTAATTTTATTTGAAAACTTTTTTGCTTAACCAATGACTCAAGATTGCACTTCCTGAACCCACTATTGCCGAACCAATTATATCAGTAGGATAATGCTGACCCAAATACATCCTTGAATAACTAACCCCGGCCGCCCATGCATAGGAGGGTACAGCAATATACCATTTCTTAAATTCAAGTGTAAGCGTTGTTGCAGTTGAAAAAGCAAGTGATGCATGTCCTGAAGGAAAAGATGGATCCGTTTCAATACTATTTGGAAAAACTTCGCCCGGGTACTTTTCATAAGGCCTGTCCCGGTTAACTGTATATTTTAAACCTTCTGTAATTACTGCAGCAATTAATAAAGAGCCAGCAGCTTCCCAGCCCTTATGCTGAAGTCGTTTATCTTTTTGAATATAACCTGCTGCAAGCAAACTTATCGGTGTGGCAACAGCAATGGGATATGAGGAGTTTGTAAGAACCTTCATAGTTCCCGAGTTTGGATTCTGCGGATTTATTTTTTTTAGCAAATCAATATCCCAATTCTGTGCCTCGGTGTGTACATAAAAAGAAATGCATCCAATGAGAAGGATGCATTTAATAATTCCATTTCTGAATTTCATCTATATCTTTTTTAATCACGCTAATCGAGATGTGCCAAACTTTCTTCAATCGTTTTTATTCTTGCCTCAGCATCCGCCTGTTTCTTTTTTTCGAGTTCAACCACTTCCGGCTTTGCATTTTGAATGAAGCGTTCGTTGTTAAGTTTCTTCAAAACTGAGTTCAGAAAATTATTCTGATACTGCAAATCCTTAAGTAATTCATCCCGCAGGGCTTCTTTATCATGTTGTTTTTCTGCTTCAATAAAGAATTTATCTTTTTCAACAGCAACAACAATTGTATTTGGAATGTTCTCAGTTGTGTAATTTATTTCTCCTGCATTCACTTGTTTACTTAAAATGTTTTCAATCATTTTATAATTCGCTGTATCGGCTGTTTGAATATATAGTGTAATTATGTCCTTTGGTTTTAAATGATTTTTATTTCGTGCGTCCCGAATGTCAGTGATTGCTTTTTTTAGTAGTTCTCCTTCACGCAAAGCAATTGCATCTGCTTCTCTTATCTTTTCGAATTGTTTTATACAAAGATCATCATCATCTTTTCGCTCCTTTAATAAATGATAGATATCTTCCGTAATAAATGGCATATACGGATGCAGCAACTGCAGCCACTGTTCAAAGAAATAAATTGTTTTGTTATAAACTGTCTCATCAATTGATTGTCCAAATGCCGGTTTTATCCATTCAAGATACCAGCTACAGAAATCATCCCATACAAGCGAATAGATTGTTTTCAATGCTTCACTCAAACGGAATTGCTTCATTAATCCATCAACAACCGATCTTACTTCGTTCAACCTGTTTTCAAACCAAAGCAAAGCAAAGTTGCCGGTTGCCCGTTGCGGGTTACCGGGAACCGGAAACTGGGAATTGTA
>DATBFI010000210.1:0-6627 GCA_036558585.1 Chitinophagaceae bacterium | reverse complement strand
AACTTAGTGGATTGAGGCGATTTACTCCCGCAACGGGCGATGAATACTGGCAACCCACTCCCCCGGGGTTTATGGCAGCTATAGAACCATACTGGAATACGCTGCGCACATTTATTCTTGATTCATGTTCGCAATTTCCCTGTATACCACCGGATACATATAGTGCTGATACAGGTTCGATGTTTTATAAAGATGTGAAAGAAGTATATGATGTTGGTAAAAATCTTTCTAAAGAAAGAGCCGGAATTGCAATGTTCTGGGATTGCAACCCTTTTGCGCTGCAACAGCTTGGCCACCTTGAATTCGGAATCAAAAAAATTTCTCCCGGAGGCCACTGGATGGGAATCACCGGCATTGCATGTAAGAAGCAAAAATTAGGTTTATCAAAAACTGCTTATGTGCATACTTTGGTTGCACTTGGATTAGCAGACGCTTTCATTTCTTGCTGGAACGATAAATACAAGTATAACCGGGTAAGACCTGTGACAGTTATTAACAGGCTTATAGACCACAACTGGTCCCCCTTGCTTCAAACCCCCCCTTTCCCTGAATATACTTCGGGCCACAGCGTTATTTCCACAACTGCATCTACTATTTTAACTCATTTATTTGGCGATCACTTTTCTTTTACTGATGATACAGAAGAAGAATTTGGCCTTCCTCCGAGAAAATTTAATTCTTTTGATCAGGCATCAAAAGAAGCAGCTATATCAAGATTGTATGGGGGAATTCATTTCAGGGATGCGATTGAAAACGGAATAAAAGAAGGCGAACAAATTGGAAAATTTGTTATTGCACAGAGCCCGGCAAATAATGGGGAGAGACTTTTTGAGCAGGCAAAAAACAAAGATTGATGACTGATTACCGGCAAACTATATCTGTTGAAATTTTTTTTACAAAAATTAGATTTTTTTCTTCTGTAAGTATAGCCTTACTGTTGGCCGGATTTTTTTCCGGTTGTTCACTAATTCCGACAAAGAAACGAAGCGAAGTAGTGTGGAATAAAAACCTGCCGGTGATCGGGTCACTGTCCTCACCGCGTACTGCTGATCTTAATAATGATGGGGTGCTTGATATAGTTATCGGTGCAGGAAAAAATGAATTTCAGAAAACGGACATGGGAATCCTTGCATTTGATGGAAGATCAGGAAACTTGTTATGGAAGCAAAGTGCTATCGACCAGGTTTTCGGTTCAGCTACCTTCTGCGATATAACAGGTGATAAGATAAAAGATATATTTATAGGCGGACGATCTCCTCAGCTAAAAGCCCTTGATGGAAAATCAGGCGCCTTAATATGGGAATACAAGCATGAACGATATGCCAATGATCCGATTCTTCATTATGCCCGCTTCAATTTCAATAATAGCGTGCTCGTCCCGGACCAAAATAATGATGGCATAGATGATCTGCTTACAATAAACGGAGGTAACCCGCTGGCCAAACCCTATTCTGAAGTTGACCGCTTTCCGGGAGTGCTTATGCTATTTGATACAAAGACAGGAAATGTGCTGACTGCAGATACAATGCCCGATCGCAAAGAATCTTATATGACACCGGTGTGTTTTTCTCAGCCGGGAAACAAGGAAGTTTTTATTCTCTTTGGCACAGGAGGAGAAACGATTGATGGTAAGCTTTACCTAACAACACTTTCACAATTGCATGCAAAAAAACTCGTTTCGGCTGAAGTTATTGCCACTGAAAAAGGACACGGTTTTATTGCTCCCCCCACACTCGCCGATCTTAATAAAGATGGATTTATTGACATTATTGCTATTACTCATGGAAGTAAAGTTGTTGCTATTGATGGAAAGGATCATCATATTTTGTGGACAAGAACTTTTCCCGGAACAGAATGCAGCAACAGTCTTGCCCCCGGATATTTTACCGGTGATGACATCCCCGGTTTTTTTACGTTTATAAGTAAGGGAGCGTGGCCAAACAGCACGGGCTCCATAGAAGTTATGCTTAACGGAAAGGATGGCAGAATTGAATACATGGATTCTATCGGCTGTACCGGATTTTCATCTCCGGTAATTTATGATTTGAATGGTGATGGTCGTGATGAAGCAATTATCAGTATTAATAATTTTGATTGTTCGTTAGGGTATGACTCATTGTCCCCCCAGAATATGGAGAATAAACTGGTAGCGATTGACTTTGCTAAAAAATCAGTGAGCACAATTGACCAGGCACAGGGCTTTAAAAATATCTTTTCTACGCCATGGATCGGCGATATTGATAACGATGGTTACCTGGATATTATTTATTGCCAGTACTTTCATTATTCCGATCTGACCGCGTTTCTTGGAATGAGAATCAAACGGATCGATATTCCTGTAAGAATAAAAAAGAAAGTTGCATGGGGATCATATATGGGTTCTCATGGAGACGGGATATTTGAAGATGGACATCGTGTAACCGAATAATAACTTTTTGGAATTCTTTGTATGCAATTTCGATGCTTGATTTCCTGTTGCTTACTTAATATCAAAGTTTAAAATCATTGCATGAAGTTTTTATATCTGTTAGGTTTACTATTTTTTTGTTTACTGGCAGGCTGTAATAATGAGAAATCGGATGTCAGTTCGAACAATGATTCTACTGCACTGTTTCATTTACTGAAACCTGAAGAAACAGGAGTTGACTTTGTTAACGAGGTTGTAGATGGCGATAAATTTAATATCCTAACCTATCGCAATTTTTATAATGGTGGCGGCGTAGCAATTGGAGATATTAATAATGATTTATTACCCGATCTTTACTTCACATCCAATCAAAAAAAGAACAGGCTGTATCTTAATAAAGGAAATTTTCATTTTGAGGATATCACCGATAAAGCGGGAGTGGGAGGGAAGATGGCATGGAGTACAGGGGCGACCATGGCTGATGTAAATGGTGATGGGTTGTTGGATATATATGTCTGCAACTCAGGAGATGTGGATGGAAATAACAGAAAGAATGAGTTGTTTATTAATAATGGTGACCTCACTTTTACTGAAAAAGCCAGGGAATATAATTTAGACAATGAAGGTTACTCGACTCACGCAGCATTCTTTGATTATGACGGGGACGGTGATCTTGATTGTTACATTCTCAACAACAGCTTCCGGAATCCTGCTAAAATTGAATTATATAGAAAAGTGAGAGAGCTGTCTTCGCCAACCGGTCATAAACTGATGCGCAACGATGGAAACACTTTTACTGATGTAACAGAACAGTCAGGCATTTACAGCAGTGACATTGCCTTTGGCCTGGGAGTAGCCGTCTCAGATCTTAATGGTGACCATTTGCCTGACCTTTATATCAGCAACGATTTTTGGGAGCGTGATTACCTGTATATTAATAAAGGGGATGGAAAGTTCTCAGAAGAATTGCCTTCGCGGATAGACTATTGCTCGCTTGCCAGCATGGGAGCCGATATAGCCGATATTAATAATGACGGCTATCCTGAAATTTTTACAACCGATATGCTTCCCGCAGATAATTACCGGCTAAAAACTACCACATCTTTTGATCCTTATCACCTGGAGGATCTGAAATATCGTGCAAATTATCATTATCAATTTACACAGAACTGCCTGCATCTCAATGATGGGAATGCGCACTTTTCCGAGATAGCGTTATTGTCAGGCATGGCGGCTACTGACTGGAGCTGGGGCGCCCTGATCTTTGATTTTGAAAATGATGGAAACAAGGACATCTTCGTGAGCAATGGAATTTTGAAAGATATTGGTTCAATGGATTTTATCGACTTCTACGGCAATCAGCAAAACGTACATTTTGCAAACAATAAAGAGAAGGTAGATTACCTGAAATTGATTTCCGGTATGAAATCAACTCCATTGCAAAATTATGCGTTCTCTAACGTGGGCAATTTGATGTTCAAAAACAAGGCAACAAGTTTAGGATTGTCACAACTATCCTTTAGCAATGGGGCTGCCTATGCAGACCTTGACAATGATGGTGATGAGGATTTGGTTGTCAACAACAATAATTCTCCATGTTTCCTCTATCGCAATGATGCGAGCAAGTATTCCGGAAATCATTTCCTGAAGGTCCGGTTTACAGGGTCTGGAAAAAATCCATTTGGTATCGGCGCTGAAGTGAAGATAAAATCAAAGGATGGTATACAAGTGCTTCAAAATTTTAATACAAGGGGATTTCAAAGCAGCATAGAACCTTGCTTATTATTCGGCGTTGGAAAAACAGGATCTATAGATACACTATGGGTAAGATGGCCGGACGGGAAAGCACAAACAATAACAAATATCAAAACTAACCAGATTATTACATTGAAAAACAGCGATGCTTCTGTTGTCTCAAATACTTCTAACAGGTATAACATTCCTGCATTTGAGGAGGTGGAGCAGAAGTTGATCGATCGTCCTGCTGTACATCGTGAAGACAGGTATAATGATTTTGATGTTGAACTTTTATTGCCGCGAATGTTATCCACTGAAGGACCGAGATTGATAAAGGGCGATGTCAATAATGATAAGCTGACAGACTTTATTTTGCTGGGTGCTGCGGGCGATCCTGATAAGCTTTATGTTCAATCAACAGACGGTAAGTTTCATTTTACGCCAACTGCTGCCTTCAATAAAAATCCTGGCACTTTTGAAAGCACCTGTGGCGCCTTACTGGATTTTGATAAAGACGGGGATCTTGATCTTATAATCGGTTCTGGCGGGAATGAAATTGGAATGAACAAGGGCAATTTTATTTTAAGAGCATATACAAATAACGGAAACGGCAACTTTTCCATTGCACCCTCTGCCGCACCCCATATTGTGGGAAACTTCTCGACCTTGCAAGCCGATGATTTTGACCGGGACGGTGATGTGGATATTTTCTTAGGTGCCCGAAATGTTCCGGGTAATTATGGGCTTTCGCCTCGCTCTTATTTGTTCATGAATGATAATGGAGTATGGAATGATGTAGCTTCCTCAGAACTATCCGATGTGGGAATGGTGACCGATGCTTCATGGACCGACATAGACTTGGATGGCGATGATGACCTGGTAGTGGTGGGTGACTGGATGGGTATCAACATCTTTAAAAATGAAAATGGAAGGCTTAAAAATTCAGCTACTGTTCCAAACAGTAATGGTTGGTGGAACAGAATTATAGCAGTAGATCTGGACAGAGATGGAGATAGTGATTTCATTGTAGGAAATTGGGGGCTGAATACAAATTTTAAGGCCTCTCCTGAAAAGCCCTTAACGATGTTTGTTAGCGACTTTGACAACAACGGAAAGAGCGAATGTATCATCAACTGGTATCCTCCATCAGATACTACAGCTTATCCCTTTGCGACAAAGCCTGAATTGACATCGCAACTGCCGGGATTAAAAAAACAAATTTTGCACTACGGGGATTATGGGCGCAAAACATATGACTCCCTGTTTTCTCCTGAAATTCGTAGTAGGGCGCTTCGATATGAAGCCAATTATTTGCAAAGCGCTATATTATGGAATAATAATGGAAATTTTGAACTTGAAGCATTACCTGTCGAAGCACAGTTTTCCCCTGTTTTTGCAATTGTTGCAGATGATATAGATCAGGATGGTAAAATGGATATCTGGCTTGGCGGAAACTTTTACGCGCTTAAACCGCAGGCTGGAAGACATAATGGAAGTAAGGGTGTTTTTTTAAAAGGAAATGGCGGACGTTCGTTTACATGTATTGCTACGGAGAAATCCGGAATAAGGGTTGAGGGGGAAGTTCGGGATGCCGGTGTTATTCAGGTCAAAGGATCAAATCAACTGATTATAGCAAGGAACAATGCAACTGTTCTATTATTTGAAAAAAGAAAAAAATAAGCAGGGTATTTATAAAGCAAAAAGCCTCACAAGTGAGGCTTTCATCAGTTAAATCAGAAAGGAATTATTATTCAGGTCCTCCTGCCCACCAAACCTTTTGTTGTTTTAAGTAATCATCCTGTCCTGCAACGTCTGCATAATTCGGGTTTCCTGCTACTTCCGAACTAGGGTATCTCAATCGTTGAAATATCTTGCCGCCTGTTACATTGCCGGGATAATTGACAGGCACCAACACAGGGTAACCTGTTCTTCTCCAGTTAGACCATGCTTCCCACCAATTTAGAAAGTGATTAACCCAATATTGGTCACCAATCATTTCCAAAGCTGGTTTTTCAACACCATAAGGATGAGCGGCCAAATATGTTGTAACCTGCGCATCAGAGACAACAAAAGAGGGATCATAGATGGTATACATTTGCATTGATGCCTTCACCCCGGCATTATAATGTCCTTGTGCAGCAGAGGCGGTAAGACCTCCAATACCTCTTTGAGCCGCTTCCGCCAAAAGAAGCTCAACTTCCCCGTAATTCATAAGCATATATGGATCATCTCTGTTTAGCAGTTTCGGACTCATTCTTGAATAAGTTGTAGTTGGATCAAGATTCGGGTTATTTTCAATTGTTTTAAGCATATTTATGTCCTTTCCATTTGGCATGCCTTTCTGAGCAAGTGGGTCGAGGATTATTGGCGTGTAGTTATCCTCGCTTGTCCATGAATAAACACCTCCACTAAGGATCATCAGTCTTGGATCATCATCAGCAGTTGATGTGGCATTAGATCCTTTCAAAAAATCAACAAAAACT
>DATBFI010000209.1:0-8530 GCA_036558585.1 Chitinophagaceae bacterium | reverse complement strand
AATTGCAGAAAAATATTTCGGCAAAAAAAATGCTGTAGGACAAATTCTTGAACTCAATACCGGGGAAAAATTTGAACCTTTTGTAGTATCGGCCGTTGCTAAAAAATCACCACAGAACTCTTCCATCAAAATTAAGATGCTTGTTCCAATGACATTTTCACAATCGAAGTGGAACGATGACCAATGGGTAAATTTCTTTCTCAACACATTTGTTGTTTTAAAACCGAATACAGATCCTAATGCAGTGGAAACAAAGTTTGCGAATGTGTTTAACTCAGAAGCTGCAACACAATTGGAAGAGATGAAAGAAAAATATGGTTTTAAAGACAAAGTAAAATTTGGTTTGCAGCCTTTGCTTCAACTGCATTTAAGCACTGATTATCCTTCAGACAATGGTTTAACTGATGCCAGCAACCCAATGTATGCTTACATCCTCACAGGGATAGCTTTGTTTATCTTACTTATCGCATGTATCAATTTTATCAACCTTACCGTTGCACACTCTTTAAAGAGAGCAAAGGAAATTGGTATTCGAAAAGTAGTGGGTGGCCAACGAAAACAATTGATCGCGCAATTTTTGGGTGAATCATTTATATTAAGTTTTGTAGCCTTCCTGCTCGCAATACTTTTAGTTCAGGTTGCACTTCCTTTTTTCAACACGCTTGCAAACAAAGCATTATCTTTTTCTTATTTGCTGGATGTAAGACTGGTTGCAGGCTACATTGCTTTGTTCCTGTTAACAGGAGTACTTGCCGGCTTTTACCCTGCATTGGTCTTATCACGTTTTAACCCCGTACAAACTTTATATGGAAGATTCAGGTTATCGGGGAAAAATTATTTATCAAAAGGTTTGATCGTATTTCAATTCACACTTGCAACATTTCTTATTGTTGCTACTATGATCATTTATTCGCAGTTTAATTACCTGGTGAATTTTGATCTTGGTTATAATGATAAAAATGTTGCGATCGTAAATACAGGAGAAATAGACAGGGAGAAACTGGATGTCTTCAAAAATGAACTTCTCAAGGATCCTTCAATAGAAAGTATAACCGCAGACCAGGGTGGCAGGTGGGGTACGATAGCGCATATAAATGATAATAAAGAAATACTGTTTGATTTTAAACATGTTGATGAAAATTATTTTCCTCTCTTCCGGATACCTGTTGTAAAAGGAAGAAATTTCTCAAAAGATTTCATTTCTGATACCGCAGATGCTGCAATGATCAACGAATCCTTTGCAAAGGCTGCAGGTTGGAAAAACCCTGTAGGTGAGAAGGTTGACTTTTTTTACATGAATAAAAAATATACGGTTGTTGGTGTTATAAAAGATTATCACTACTTATCGCTTACAGAAAAAGTAGGGCCACAACTATTCACAATGAACCCGAGATATAAGTATAGTGATATATTCATAAAAGTAAAGCCAGGCAATACTTCCCGGACATTGCAGTATATCGGGAAAACTTTTAAGAGCATGTTTCCTGTTCAGCCTTACCAGTATAATTTCAAAGACGCACAAAATGCGGATCAGTATGAGCGCGAAGCGAAATGGAAACAGATTATCACTTTTGGTGCTATACTAACCATATTTATTTCATGTATAGGACTGTTTGGATTAGCAATGCTTTCGGCAGAAAAACGCACCAAGGAGATCGGCATAAGAAAAGTATTGGGAGCTTCTGTTGCTACAATTGCCGGGAAACTATCGGGGGATTTTTTAAAACTTGTTGTGCTCTCTGCCATTATTGCTTCACCTTTCGCGTGGTGGGTGATGAACATGTGGTTGGAGAATTATCCTTATCGTGTCAGCATAAGCGCATGGATATTCTGCGTTGCAGCAACCATTGTTTTATTGATTGCACTCATAACTGTAAGCTTCCAGTCAATTAAGGCAGCGGTAGCGAATCCTGTGAAGAGTTTGAGAACAGAATAAGTTGTGAATCGTTAATCGTGAATCAATGTCGTTTAGAAATTTGAAATGGTATAGATTCCTCCTGCGCCGGAATGACAAACCCTGAGGGTGCGTTCCGTCGGGCATCGCAGGCTTGTGCGACATCAGGAACTGCATCATTGCGCACGCAGTGAAGCAATCTTGGGGCGTGGACACATGAAGACAAATAAAGAACAAAAGTTTGTAACATAGAAGTTTATTACGTACTATTTATAGCATAAAAACTCTTTTCATGTTTGGAAATTATTTCAAAATTGCATGGCGTAATATGATGCGTCATAAAGCGTACTCGGGAATTAACATTCTTGGCCTGGCTATTGGTATTGCAGCATGTTTGCTCATTCTACAATATGTATCGTTTGAATTAAGCTATGAAAACTTCCAGGCAAATAAAGACAGGATATACCGTGTGCAGCAGGACCGGTACGACAAGGGAAAATTAAGTACACAATGGGCTGCAGGCGCTTACGCAGTCGGAAATTCTTTTAAAAATGCAATACCGGAAATAGAAGATTATGTAAAGGTTGTACCAAACGGGAGGGTTACTGCCGAGGTCAACAATCAACCGTTGAAAATTGAAAAAGTATATTTTACAACCAATTCATTCTTTAGCGTATTTACCTGTCCATTGACAGGAGGCGATAAAAGCAACGCATTAAAGGAACCCTTTACGGCAGCGCTTTCAGAAACCACAGCAAAAAAAATATTTGGCACCACGAACGTTATTGGTAAACCATTAGAGCTAAACCGAAACAGCAATTATACGATCACTGCTGTTTATAAAGACGCCCCCGTTAATACCCAGCTTAAACCAAATATGCTGCTCTCTTATGCGACTTATTTAAAATGGACAACCGATTCAAGCGGAAACGGACCAGAGACTGCATGGCAGTGGGATGGTTGCCTTACGTATCTATTATTGCACAAAGGAGCTGACCCTGCAGTTGTAGAAAAGAAATTTGTACCAGTCGTAGAGAAGTTTACAGCGGAAGACATGAAGAAATTCAACGCCGCTGTTGTTTATCATCTGCAACCTCTGAAAGATATTCATTTGTATTCTCATTACATGATGGAGCCTGGTGAAAACGGGGATGGTAAAACAGTGTACCTGTTATTGGGCATCGCATTTTTTATTGTAGTGATAGCATGGGTGAATTATATCAATCTTGCAACGGCACGCGCTATTACAAGGGCAAGAGAAGTTGGCGTTCGTAAAGCGGTCGGCTCGCAACGGGGGCAACTGGTCGTTCAATTTCTTTCTGAATCCGCCTTGCTCAATGGTTTTGCACTATTAATTGCATTAATAATAGTGTCTATTGCGATCCCTGGTTTTAACCGGCTTTCAGGTCAGCAGCTTTCATTTTCGTTATTTGGTGAATCGCAATTCTGGATGGGCCTGGTTGCCTTATTTCTTATTGGCGTATTTTTTTCAGGGTTATATCCTGCATTTGTGTTATCCGGTTTTAAACCTATTGAAGTATTGAAAGGAAAAATGGGCAGCACAAAACAAAGTGCATTACTGAGAAAATCATTGGTAGTATTTCAATTTGCCGCTTCATTGTTTTTATTGATAGGCACTGTGACCGTTTATCAACAGATACAATATATGCGCAAGCAATCATTAGGGATTAATCTCGATCAAACATTGGTTATTCCTCCACCGATTGTTGGAATTGATTCTACTTTCTTACAAAAGATGACCACTTTTAAACAGGAATTGCAGCAACAATCTTCTGTTAAAGATATCACGGTATCCACAAGCATTCCCGGGGAAGCTGTGGGCTGGAATGCAGGAGGGATAAAACTTGTAGGCGCTCCTGAATCTGCACAAAATCAATACAGGGTGATTGGTGTAGATTATGATTATATAAAAACATATGGTCTTAAATTGATCGCAGGGCGTCCCTTCTCAAAGGCATTTGGCTCAGATGCGCACTCGGTAATTTTCAACAGGAAAGGAATTGAGCAATTAGGGTTTAATAAGCCTGAAGAAGCACTTGGTAAAAAAATCGACTTCTGGGGAGATCAATATACAATTGAAGGGGTTACAGAAAATTTTCACCAGCAGTCTTTGCGGGAAGCATACGAACCATTGATCCTTCGCCTGATACCCGATGTGAACGGAAGTATATCCATAAAAACAAGTGCAGCGCAAGCGAACCAAACAATCAATAACGTAAAAGCAGAATGGAATAAATTTTTTCCCGGGAACACATTTGACTATTTTTTCCTGGATGATCATTTTGATGAGCAGTACAAAGCAGATCAGCGTTTTGGCCAGGTGTTTAGCCTGTTTACAAGTCTTGCCATATTGGTTGCCTGTCTTGGATTATTTGGTCTCGCATCATTCACCACATTGCAGCGTACAAAAGAGATCGGTATACGCAAAGTGTTGGGTGCTTCGGTTACAAACATTTTAAAATTACTCTTCAGCGAGTTTGCACTGTTACTCCTTATCGCGTTTGTTATAGCCGCACCAATCGCATGGTTCAGTACATCAAGCTGGTTGCAAGGTTATGCTTTTCGCATCAATTTACACTGGACCTATTTTGTTTTGCCTTTTGTAACAATCATTGCAATTGCATTAATAACAGTAAGTTTTCAATCGATCAAAGCAGCAATTGCAAACCCGGTAAAGAGTTTACGAACGGAGTGAAGGCCCCCAGGGGAGGACGAAGAATTTTTTATGATCTGACTCAAAGAAGCTGCATCCATTCTTAGGCATGACAATCTTGAGTTCTTTGATGAAGCATATATTTTATTTCCGGGCTTATGTCATTCTTCTCCTTCAATGCTGACGACGGGCAGGAAAGCATCTATCCATGTGTGAAACAAAAGAGGGCAATATCTGCTAACAAAAGTTCTGAAGGCACAAGTGAGTGATGTTCCAAACGCTATAAATAAGGACGAAGCTTGTAACCCGGAAAAACCTTTTACGTACCATTTAAAAATATAAATCTCCTTATATGTTTAAAAATTATTTGAAAGTATCCCTTCGGAACTTGTGGAGAAATAAGGGTTTTTCCGCGATCAATATTATTGGTCTCGCCCTTGGTTTGGCAACATGCCTGCTTATTTTATTTTTTGTGGCAGATGAATTAGGCTATGACCAATACAATGAAAAAGCAGACCGCATTTACCGTGTGGATGGTGATATACAATTCGGAGGTAATCACTTCATACTCGCTGTTTGCCAGGAACCAATGGGGCCAACACTCAAAAAGGATTTTCCGGCAATAGAACAATACACAAGATTCAGAAATTATGGCGGGTTCCTCGTAAAAAAAGGAAATGAAAATGTACAGGAAAACAGGGTAATATATGCTGACTCCACTCTATTTGATGTCTTCACATTGCCGATGATCGCGGGAAATCCCAAAACTGCATTGACAGGACCGAACGATGTGGTAATTACTGAAACAACAGCAAAAAAATATTTTAATTCAACCGATGTGGTAGGTAAAACGCTCGTGGTAAATGACACGGGAAATTTGAAAATTACGGGTGTAATAAAAGATGTGCCGAAACAATCACATTTCAATTTTGATTTTTTTGTCTCTACCATTGGCGCCATTCAAAGCTGGGAGCTCAATAACTGGATAAGTAATAACCTGAATACCTATATCGTATTAAACAAAGGAGCTGATCCAAAAAGGCTGGGATCACAATTGGACGCTTTTGTAGAAAAATATATGGCGCCCCAGGTAAAATCAATTTTAAATACGGATATGAATGGTTTTAAAAAAACCGGCAATTTTGTTCACTACACTTTAACTCCATTAGCAGATATTCATCTTCACAGTAACAAAACGGCTGAACTGGGGCCAAATGGCAGTATTGAATATGTATATATTTTTTCTGCAATCGCTATACTTGTTTTATTGATCGCATGTGTAAATTTTATGAACCTTTCAACTGCCAGGTCATCCAATCGCTCAAAAGAAGTGGGCGTACGAAAAGTGCTGGGTTCAGCGAAAAGAAATTTAATTGCACAATTTCTTACAGAAAGTATTCTTATCAGTTTGTTTGCTTTGCTCCTTTCTGTTGTCATAGCATGGCTGTTGCTTCCTTACTTTAACCAGGTTTCGGGCAAACAAATGACCCTTCCTGAATTATTTTCAAAGCCCTGGCTTCTCCCCCTGCTTATTGTGCTGATGTTAGTAGTTGGTATTGTGGCAGGAAGTTACCCGGCATTTTTTCTTTCGGCGTTTCGGCCGGTGGAAGTATTGAAAGGTAAGCTGGCGAAGGGCTTTAAAGGCGGCTGGTTCCGGAATTCATTAGTTGTTTTTCAATTCGCTATCTCCATCATCCTTATCATCAGCACTATTGTAATTTATAATCAGCTTAATTATATCCGCAATAAAAATATTGGTTTCAACAGGGATCATGTTTTGATCATTAAAAATACAGATGCCCTGAAGACGCAGGCAAAGACATTTAAAGAAGATGTAATGAAGATCAGTGGCATACAGGCAGCGACCATGACAGGTTTTTTACCAACATCAGGATGGAGGACCGATAGTCCTTTATGGCCCGATGCCTCACTGGATCAGAAAAAAGCGGTGAGTCTCCAAATGTGGAATGTTGACGCCGATTATATACCGGCACTGGGGATGACCATGGCAAAGGGAAGAAATTTTTCATCCCAAATGCCCACTGATTCATCGGGTGTAATTATTAACGAAGCCGCAGCAAAACTCATTGGGTTCAAAGAACCGGTGAATCAGAAAGTATATGTATTAGAGGATATTCAAAGCAATAAAACAAAGGCTTTCACAATTTTAGGTGTGGTAAAGGATTTTAATTATAATTCACTCCGGGAGCAGGTAACACCACTTGCATTATTTCTTGGTGTACAAAATGGAAGCATTGCATTTCGGATCAATTCACAGAATATTCCCGCTCTTATATCACAAATAGAAAATAGATGGAAAGCTATTGCCCCGGCTCAGCCTTTTAGTTATTCTTTTATGGATGATGACTTCAACAACATTTACCAATCAGAACAAAAAATAGGTGTGCTGTTTATTTCATTCGCGGTATTTGCAATTGTTATTGCATGCCTTGGTTTATTTGGCCTTGTAACTTATGCCGCAGAACAACGCATTAAAGAAATAGGTATTCGCAAAGTATTGGGCGCTTCAGCTACAAACCTTGTGGGAATGCTTTCAAAAGATTTTTTAAAACTGGTAAGCATCGCTACAATCATCGCATTTCCAATCGGGTGGTGGGCAATGAATAAGTGGTTACAGGCATTTGCTTACAGGGCCGGCATTTCCTGGTGGATATTTTTTCTGGCAGCCATAGTTGCTTTTATGATCGCTTTACTAACAGTGAGCTTCCAGGCGATAAAAGCCGCGGTTGCCAACCCGGTAAAATCATTACGCACAGAGTGAAGTACTTGTGAAGAGCCTGCCCTGCCTACCGGACAGGCTGCCGGCAGGCAGGTTTGAGAACGGAGTGATTTTCAAAAGTGATAAGTGAAGTATGATGTAAGAAGTGAAAAGTAAGCGGTGAGCAGTAAGCGGTCAGTTAAAAAATTAGACAAAAATTATATCTCATAAATCAATTTTATGTTTAGAAACTATTTCAAAACAGCATTTCGCAATCTTCAGAAAAACAGGCTCTATTCATTTATAAATATCACGGGGCTTGCTATTGGTATTGCATGTTGTATGCTTATTTTTCTTTACATACAATACGAGTTGAGCTACGACAGGTATCACAAAAATGCTGATCGGATCTACAGGCTCACGGAGATCCTGCATTTGCCCAAAGAAGATAATGCACGGGCAGTCACCTCTCCTCCAATGGCGCCCCTTTTACAGGCAAACTTGCCCGATGTGTTAAAGACAGTTCGTATAAATTTTTCCGGGAGAGTTTTATCATACAGGGAAACCAGGTTATTTGATGCTCATATTATCTATGCAGATTCTACACTCTTTGATGTATTTACATTTCCAATGATCCAAGGCAATCCCAACACTGCACTTGTCAAGCCTTATTCAATCGTACTTACAGAGAGTACAGCAAAAAAATATTTCGGTAATGAGCGTGTATTGGGAAAAACAATGAAGTTATCTGATACAATTAATCTTACCGTTACCGGTATTATAAAAGATGTTCCTGCAAACTCACATTTTGCATTTGATGCTGTGATGTCACGTACCACCATATTTGC
Organism: Chitinophagaceae bacterium; assembly: GCA_036558585.1. Lineage (GTDB taxonomy): Bacteria > Bacteroidota > Bacteroidia > Chitinophagales > Chitinophagaceae > DATBFI01. Next base: position 395 of record DATBFI010000209.1, on the reverse strand, counting down.
AGTAAGCCGGGAGGAGGAAAATAACAACTGGTATGATAATAATTATTACACTTACCTGCTGCTTCCCTCAAATTACTCATACCATTCGCTCGAGCCAAAGATAAAATCAGTGATAGGCAAGGCAATGGTTGAGTCGAGAAAAGAATCAGGACTTTGGTATGATTTTAAATTGCAGCCTTTAACCGATATTCATTTGCGATCAAATCTAAATTCAGAAATAAGTACAAACAGTGACATCACATATGTTTATATTTTCTCCATTGTTGCGATTTTTATTTTGCTGATCGCATGCTGCAATTTCATTAATCTTTCTACTGCCAAATCAATTCAGCGCTCTAAAGAAATAGGGCTGAGAAAAGTGGTTGGTGCAAAGCGTTCGCAATTGATCATACAAT
>DATBFI010000208.1:0-5787 GCA_036558585.1 Chitinophagaceae bacterium | reverse complement strand
AAGCAGTTATTCCGAAATTTTAAAAAGTTAATTTCTGTGAGCCGGCAATGAAAAGTTATCGCAGCCTTCCGTTATTCTGTTCAACTTTGTTTTTCAAATCCCATTTGGGCATTCATTACCACAAAACATGCTGTGTAATCAGTCAGATAACTTTTGCAGTATCATTTATATTCCACAAATAAATGCCCGGCATGATTTTTTTATCTGCACTATAAAACTTTTTTATGGAAACAATGATAGGCCTCAAGGACTTGCTTAGGCACGAAATAATGGATCTGTATTCAGCAGAAGAACAAATCATTGATGCATTACCTGCCATGATTGACAAAGCAAGAAATAACGATTTAAAAAAGGCTTTGCGGGAACATCTGAAAATAACAGAAGAACAAAAGAAACGACTTGACCAGGTGCAGCAACTTTTGAATGAGGGTAATGAGAATGAAGAATCACAGGAAGCCGGTGAAGAAAAGAAGGGATTTTTTTCCCGTTTGTTTAGCGGCTCTGATGGCAAGGAGAAATGTAAGGGCATGGAAGGATTGCTTGAGGAGGGTCAAAAAATAATGGGCGAAGATATAAGTCCCGAAGCTTTGGATGCTGCTATTATTGCTTCTGCCCAAAAGATAGAACACTATGAAATATCCGGTTATGGCACTGCAAAGGCTTATGCCGGTGAGCTGCATCTGGACGAAGTGCGAAAACTATTGGAGCAAACATTAAATGAAGAGTATGAGGCAGACGACCGTTTAACTGCTCTCGCCCTCAAACGTGTTAATCTTGATGCTGAAAAAGCCGATATAACTGGAATGAGAGGCAGCGCAAAGGATGAGAGAAAGAGCCAACAACCACAAAGAAGCAAAGCCGCTCCAAAAAAATCCGGGTCCAAAGAGCAAAAATCTTCCGGTGAAAAGAAGAATTCATCTTCACCAAAAAGCGATGGCTCAAAAAAGGCAAGTACTGCAAAAAGTGCATCCTCAAAGCGGGGATCTGATAACAGGCAAGGCGATCAAAAAAATAAAAAGAGTGCACCTAAACGTCCGCAAAGCAAATCGAAAAAAGGGGGCAGTAAAAGAAAGGTCCAGGCGCGTTAATGTAGTTATGTGAAATATGGTGCGTTAAAATATGAATGTAGATTAAAGAATGATAATAGAACAGTGAATGAGAGTAGGTAACTCGCTAATCCAAAAACACAGGAAAAACCCTTCGATAACACTGGGACCGGTAAAGGAACTGGAATCACATGTACATCCCGAATGGTGGCGTTATATTTTCAATTCCTTATACATTAAAACGGATGCAGATGTAGTGGACGATGATGAGATCACCCGATATGAAATAGATGTATTTCTTAAAATACTTAATATATGCACAGAGGCATCTGTTCTTGATCTATGTTGTGGACAGGGAAGACATAGTTTTGAACTTTACAAAAGAGGATACAACAATATAGAAGGGCTTGACAGGTCTTCTTATCTTATATCAAAAGCAAGAAACAAAAGCAGGGAATTTGGTATTCCTGTTAAATTCAGGGAAGGAGATGCAAGAAAATTATCTTATCGCCCGAATAGTTTTGATGTTGTGCTTATTTTAGGCAATAGCTTTGGATACTTCGAATCTTCTGATGATGATCTGCAGGTTTTGCAATCAGTAGCCAGGGTGTTAAAGCCTGACGGAATATTACTCATCGATGTTGCAGATGGTGATTTTTTAAAACAAAATTTCAAACCCCGCTCATGGGAATGGATAAATAAAAAATATTTTGTTTGCAGGGAGCGTTGCCTGTCGGCCAGCGGGAAAAAATTAATATCAAGAGAAGTTATAACACATACAGATAAAGGTGTTATCGCCGATCAATTCTATGCGGAAAATCTTTATTCTGTCAATAGTTTACAATTGTTGGCAGAAGAGGCAGGATTTGAGAATATTACTACACACCCCACTCTTAGTGTCAATTCACAACGAAACCAGGATCTGGGTATGATGGAAAACAGAATTATTCTTACGGCCAGGATTAAAAAATGACGCCGGTGCTTAGATCATCTTCCTGTTATATTTATACCGGGAATTTTTTTCCTTAAAGCTGATCCTTATTTCATTCTTTTATACTTCTTTAAAATACTTATCACCGTTTCATGCGGTAATGCATAAACAGTATTATCATCGATCCCCTTCATGGTTTTTGCAGCAACCAGTGCATTAATAATAGCTTCTTCTGTTGCCTGGATAGTGGCAGTAAATAACACGTTGATATTATCGTTTGGATAGATGGTTACGGTTTCTTCCTTATTTCTGTCAAATGCATTTTTATTGGCAGTAGAGAACGCAAGAAAAATATCACCCGAACCGTTTCCGCCAATGCCACCCACTTTTCCAATACCAAGCGAAACTCTTTGGGTTATTCTTTTTAATTGATGAGGCAGCAACGGAGCATCGGTAGCGACAATTACAATGATGGAACCTGTTTCGTTATTAATATCATTCACATTTTTCACTTTTGTATTTGCCTGGCTTTTTATTTGTGGTTGCAAAGTGTCGAGCAACTCCTTTCCAACAGGAACTCCTGCGATCGTAAGCTGGGAGCGGCTCCCATAATTTGTTTGCACCAGTACACCTACTGTGTAGCCGCCAAATTTTTTATCGATCACACGGGATGCTGTGCCGATGCCACCTTTAAAGCCATGACAGATCATTCCTGTTCCGCCACCAACATTGCCTTCCTTAACAGGTCCGCTGGTTGCGCTATCTAATGCCATCCATGCATCTTCTTTCTTTACGTGAAATCCATTAATGTCATTCAAAATTCCATCCCAGGTTTCTGCAACAAGAGGGTAAGCATACCAGAAGCCTTCTTCATCGGCACTAAAGTAATGCTGTTTAATCATCCACTCTAAAGTTGCATCCCGCACAGTTCCTACACTGCTCGTATTTGTGATAAGAACAGGTGTTTCAAGAAAGCCGGATTCTGTTAACCAGTGTGTGCCTGTCATATCACCATTACCATTCAGTGTGTACCAGTTTGCAAATACGGGTGTAAAATTTTTTCCGCCGGGCAGAATGGCTGTCACGCCTGTTCTTACCGGGCCTTTGCCTCTTACAAGAGGACCGCTTCCTTCAATGATAGTACGATGCCCGACTTCAACACCAGTCACATCTGTAATTGCATTCCACTTGCCAGGTGTGCCGTCAAATGGTATCCCTAAATCCCTTGCTCTTGTTTTATCCTGGGCAAGTGAAAAGAGTGGAAATAGCAGAAGAAGAAATTTTAATAGAAAATGGCGATACATGGGAGATTATTTTCAGAAGTTATATTTTAAAAATACAATTATTTTGCCTTCATTAAAGTTGAATTGATTTATCAAATAGCTATTATACAGCTCAGTGTAACACAGCTTTATAGTGACAAAAGGTGCTACAAAAAATTCTTCATAAAACGTTTGCATAAAATTTTCTAACTTTTCAAAAATCTCAGGTATGAAAACACCCTCTTTCTTTTCTTTATTGATCATTATGCTGCTCTGTAGTTTTAATTTTTGCGTAGCAGCTCCATACAGCGAGCATAAGACCTTACCGATTGGCGCAAAGGCTCCGGATTTTAAATTGACCGGTGTTGACGATAAAACCTATACATTATCTTCTTTTAAAGATGCAAAGATTTTAGTAATAATTTTTACGTGCAATCATTGTCCCACAGCACAGGCATATGAGGACCGGATCATCCAATTAACAAAAGACTATAAGGATAAAGGAGTAGCAGTTGTAGCAATAAACCCCAATGACCCAAAGGCAATTAATTTAGATGAATTAGGTTATACAGATTTGAGCGATTCTTTTGAAGAAATGAAAACACGTGCCAAAGAAAAGCATTTCAATTTCCCTTATTTATACGATGGTGAAACACAGTCTGTGTCAAACGCATATGGGCCAGTGGCAACACCTCATGTTTTTGTTTTTGATAAGGACAGAAAGCTTCGTTACTCCGGTCGAATTGATGATGTGGAAAAACCCACTAAAACACCCAACAATTTCGATACACGAAATGCCATTAATGCTTTACTAACTAATAAAGAAGTACCAGTGCAAACAACAAAGGTTTTTGGTTGCTCTGTTAAATGGACTGAAAAAAGCGACTGGATAGAAAAAGCCAAACAAGAATGGGCAAATGAACCTGTAAATATAGAAATGATAAACGAAGCAGGAATAAAAGACTTGCTGAAAAACACGTCTGATAAATTGCGGTTGATCAATATATGGGCAACCTGGTGCGGGCCATGTGTTACAGAGTTTCCGGAGTTTATTAAGATGAACAGAATGTATCGCGGAAGAGACTTTGAGTTTATAAGTATAAGCGCAGACGATCCTGCCAATAAGGAAAAAGCATTGAAGTTTCTTCAAAAGCAAGAAGCATCAAATACCAATTATCTTTTTAATAACGATGATAAATATAAACTCATTGAAGCGATTGATCCTAACTGGCAGGGGGCTTTGCCTTACACTATTCTTGTAGAACCGGGGGGTAAAATTGTATATGCCAAACAAGGAAGGATCGATCCTGCCGAAATGAAAAAAATGATCGTAGATGATCATTTTATAGGTCGGTATTATTGAGGTTGTAACTGTTTTTCGATGATATTAACAGATGCCGCTTGAGCAAAGATATTATTCTACTTTCGTCCATTTCTGAGTATTGTTTAAAGCATCCGATCTATCAGTGCAACTGTCTTCTATCAGTGTAACATACATTCCATCATCCTTCATTTCAAATTTATATTTTCCAATAACAGTATCATCACAGTCACTCTGGCCAATTATTTTTTTCAATGTAAGTATAGTATCCTGTACAGTATAAATCATTGTTTCAATGCTTTCGTTATCCTGGATTGAAAACGCTTCTACGGTATCAGTTCTGAAATCGAAAATTACATCTGTAGAGTCGGGAATGTAAAGCGCCACCTTCCACTTTGTATTGGTAAGCTGAGCATGCACAGAAATAAATGTAAAGCAGACAAGAATGATAAAAATAATTTTTTTCATAAACCGTAGTATTAATTCTTTTAAAATTGAGATGCTTAAAACTACAAATTAAAGTTTGGGTTGTACCTGTTTTTTTTAAAGTGCAGAGAAGGGAGACAAGAAGAGATCTTTATGTTACCCGTTGTATAATTATGAACGGCGCTGTTTTTGTTGTCGACTGAAGATAAAGTACAGGTGTTCGCAAAGGCAAAAACGGGCGTTAAGGCAGACCGGTTTTTAGATCTCAATTAAAGTTCGTGTCCCATATCAGGCAGTGTAATTTTAATGCTTGTTCCTTTTCCCTTTTTTGAATTAATGGTTATATAGCCCTGCAGCTTTTCAACAGTTTCTCTAACAATATACAAACCAAGTCCTGAGCCGGTTGTACTGCTTGTTATCCTGTAAAAAAGAACAAATACTTTGTCGAGGTGCTGCTCTTCGATACCTACACCATTGTCTGTTACTTCAATTGTTGCCAGATTATCTGTTACCGATACATTTATATTTATTTCCGGCTGCTCCTTTGTAAGATCTGCATACTTAATAGAGTTGGAGATAAGGTTATTGATTATAACATTTATACGTGTTGGGTCGGAAATAAATTTCTCATACTGATTAATTCCAATTTTTTTATTTATATGTTGTGCATTATTCATGAAAGCGTGGTCCTCCAGCGAGGTTTCTATTAAATATGCAAAATCAACTTCTTTCAGATCAAGTTGTAGTCTTTTATTTTTTGAAAAATCTATTATGTCCTTTATGCGCTTGTCCATCCTGGTC
>DATBFI010000207.1:0-4559 GCA_036558585.1 Chitinophagaceae bacterium | reverse complement strand
ACTTACCTCACAAAAACGGAATATAAATTTTTTATGTTTCGTGATTTTCAAAGCAGGAATATTATTGTAAGAGACAAAAAAATTTATTTTATTGATTACCAGGGAGGCATGCAGGGAGCATTGCAATATGATGTCGCAAGTTTGCTATGGCAGGCCAAAGCAGAATTAAGTGATGACTGGAAAGACCGCCTGCTTTTATTTTACATGGATACAATCGATACACTGCTCGAAAAACCGATCGACAGGCAAATTTTTACAAGCCAGTACAATGGTTATGTGCTCATTCGGTTATTGCAGGTATTGGGAGCTTATGGCTTTCGGGGATTGTTCGAACGCAAAGCGCATTTTCTTGCAAGCATACCGCTTGCGTTAAAAAATTTAAAATGGTTTGTTGAAAATAAACGCATAGGTCTTGCCCTGCCTGAGTTTGACCGCATGTTGAATGTAATTGTAAAAGACGAGATCATCCAACAGTTTCAACCATTGCAGGCAAATGAATCTACGCCACTTGTTGTAAGGATCAATAGCTTTTCATATCGTAAAGGCATACCACCTGACGAAAGCGGTAATGGCGGAGGATTTGTTTTTGATTGCCGTGGAATTTTAAATCCCGGAAGATTTGATGCATACAAAACATTGACCGGTTACGACAAAGCAGTGATAGACTTTCTTGAACAACAAACAAAGATGAGCGAGTTTTTAAACAGTGTGTTTAACATTGTAGATATATCTGTAGAAGATTACATCAAAAGAGGATTCAGTGATCTTGTTATAAACTTTGGCTGCACGGGTGGACAACACAGAAGCGTTTATGCTGTGATGCAGCTGGCAAGACATTTAAAAAATAAATACAAGGTGAAAGTAGAAATACAACATCTGAATAAAGAGAATTGGGTAAAGCAGTTTATGTAGTTGAAGGTTAGAGGTTGCAGGTTACAAGTTGCAGGGTTACGGGTTACAGGTTGCATGGTTACAGGTTGAATGAGGTACTAATTTTTATAAGCTCCCACTTTTGAGCAACTATTAATTTGTTGTGTTGTACGCCCGTGCATGCTACCCGACAATAAGTTTAAATTATTAATCTGAAATGAAATTTAATACCTCTTTAGGGGATAGAGGCAAGGCAATGATCCTTGCCGCAGGATTAGGCACACGGTTAAAACCCTGGACAGATAAGCATCCTAAAGCATTGGCATTGATCAATGGTAAAAGTTTATTGCAGCGAAATATAGAATATTTACAACGTTTCAATATCAGGAATGTCGTCGTGAATGTGCACCACTTTGCCGATCAAATCATCGACATAATTAAAAAGAATAATGGCTGGGGAAGTACAATAACTATAAGTGATGAGACTGAGTCAGTACTTGAAACAGGCGGCGGTTTAAAAAAGGCTTCACTATTTTTAAAAGATGAAGATGAGTTTATTTTAATGAATGTTGATGTGCTTACCGATTTACCACTCGATAAAATGATCGCTGATCATCTTTACAAAAAACCATTGGCAACATTAGCTACTACTAACCGCACCACTTCGCGCTATTTTTTATTTAATAATAATAATGAATTATGCGGGTGGCGGAACGTGGAAACCGGAATTGATAAAATTTCAAGAGCGTCAGCAAAATATCATCAAAAAGCATTTAGTGGCATTCATGTTATCAGCGGAAGGATATTTTCATTAATGAACCAGGAAGGAAAATTTTCTATGATAGATGTTTATCTCGAAACTTCGAAAAGCGAAGTAATAAGATCCTTTGATCATTCCGGCAGCAGGTTTATAGATGTAGGAAAGCCGGAAAGCATTTTAAAAGCGGAAACAATCTTTGCCACAAGTGTTTAAAATTTTCTAACAATCTAAATTTGGAATCTATTTGTAAAATCCGCTACATTTGCGGCGGAATTAAAGATAAGAAGGGAACGATCGTCGTTCCCTTCTCTATTTACTATATGGCAACACAGGCACCGGTACAGCATATTGAAAAGTTGGTTGACGATATGTTATCTGCTGAACCCGAATATTTTAGGGTGAATGTAAAAATAAAGCCTACCAATAATGTAAAGGTTTTTATTGACGGCGATAACGGGATTTCTATAGAAAAATGCGTTTTGTTTAATCGTAAGCTTTATAAGCTGATAGAAGACAGCGGGATTTATCCGTCGGGCGAATTTTCATTGGAAGTCTCATCACCGGGAATAGACGAACCTTTAAAATTACATCGTCAATATGCAAAAAATATTGGCCGCTTTATAGAAGTGATCTTTAATGATGGCAGTAAAAAGGAAGGTAAGTTGGTCCAGGTTGCCGAATCCGATATTATTATGGAACAGGTAAGCGGAAAAGGCAAAAAAACTATTTCACAACAAATAGTAATACCATTTAATAACATAAAAACAACAACAGTTCAAATTAAATTTTAAAACAAACGAGCTTGTTTCAAAAGCCGTCATTGCGATCCGCCTGAGGCGGAGCCGCAATTTCAAAAAATATTATTCAAAGAAAGATTGCCTGCCGGTGGGACAGGCGGCTTCAGTTGTCCTCCTTCACAATGACGAGTTTTGAACTTTTGAGACAGTCTCTTCCTGATAACATCAGGACATAAATTGTAAAATAGCTATGGCAAGTATTAACCTTATTGAGGCATTCCAGGAATTTAAAGATGCGGAAAATATAGACCGCCCTACTTTGATGAAAGTGGTTGAAGATGTTTTTAAAACATTACTCCGCAAAAAGTATGGAAGCGATGAAAATTTTGACGTTATTGTAAATGCGGAGAAAGGGGACCTGGAAATAATACGCCGTCGTATGATTGTGGAAGATGGGGAAGTGCAGGATCCGCTGGCCGAAATTGCTTATACCGAGGCCGTAAAAATTGAACCCGATTTTGAAGTGGGGGAAGAATTATACGAAGAGGTTGATATGCTCGACTTCGGTCGTCGCGCCATATTAGCGGCAAAGCAAACATTGGCAAGCCGTATAAGTGATCTTAAGAAAAATGTGCTTGTTAAGAAATATGGTGATCGTGTGGGTGAGATAATAAGTGCAGAAGTTTACCAGGTTTGGAAAAAAGAAGTATTGCTGCTTGATGAAGAAGGCAATGAATTGATTCTTCCAAAGTCTGAGCAAATACCACAGGATTATTTCAAAAAGGGTGAAACCATAAGGGCCGTCGTGCGTCGTGTGGATATGAAAAACAATTCACCTGTTATTATTTTAAGTCGCACCAGTCCTGATTTTCTTGCAAAATTGCTTGAAATAGAAGTGCCCGAAATATTTGATGGTCTTATCAGTATTCGCAAAATTGTACGTGAGCCTGGTGAAAGAGCAAAGGTTGCAGTTGAAAGTTTTGATGACAGAATTGACCCTGTGGGTGCCTGCGTAGGTATGAAGGGAAGCCGTATTCATGGAATTGTTCGTGAGTTGAAAAATGAAAATATTGACGTTATTAACTGGACCAGTAATATTCAACTCCTGATACAGCGTTCCTTAACACCTTCGAAGATCAGTTACATGGATCTTGACACTGAAAATATGCATGCAGATGTTTATTTGAAGGCAGACCAGGTATCTCTTGCAATTGGTCGTCGGGGCGTCAACATAAAATTGGCCTGTGAATTGACGGGTTATGACATCGATGTATTCCGTGAAAGTGAGGGTGAAGAGGAAGAATTTGATATTGATCTTGATGAGTTTACTGATGAAATTGAACCATGGATAATTGATGAATTAAAGCGTGTAGGTTGTGATACTGCCCGCAGTGTTTTAAATCTTACGCCTGACGAACTTGAAAGAAGAACCGACCTGGAAAAAGAAACGATACAGGATCTAAGAAGGATCTTGCAGGAAGAGTTCGAGAGAGGGTAAAACAGCAACGATATTTTGTTGCTTACAGAAAAAATTTTTAAGTCTTGCAGTAAGCGGGACAAAATATAAAAAAACTGAATGATAGAAGTTAAATTACCAAGATTGTTGGCTGCAGCCAAGGAGTTCAATATTGGCCAGGATACTCTCGTAGAGTTCCTGGTAAGTAAAGGATTTGCCCGCGATGACTTAAAACCTACTGCTAAACTTACAGAAGAAATGTACCGGTCATTGCAGCAGGAATTTCAAAGCGATAAAGTGGCAAAAACAAAAGCGGACCAAATTGAAATACCTAAGGGAGCACCTTCAGAAAGAAGAAAAAGGGATGAAGAAGAAATAAGCTTTAGAAAGGAAAAAGAAGTTCAAAAGGACTCCCCTGGTGAACCAAAAACTGAGAAACATCCGGAGCCGGTTGCAGAAACTGCTACGCCACCTGAAGAAAAGATACAGGAGACACAAGCTCCCGAACCACACGCTGTTGAGCAAGAGATCACAAAAATAGAGGTACCGGAAATTGAGGGTCCTAAAACTTTAGGGAAAATAGATCTGTCTACTATTGATTCATCAACAAGACCTAAAAAAGTTGCAAAGACTTCCCGAACCGAAGGTGGAAAGAAATTAGATGAAACCGAAGAAATAAAAGAAGTAACAGAAGAGGAAGCTGAACAATCTGAAGTTGCTGCAGAAGAGGAATTGC
>DATBFI010000206.1:0-8326 GCA_036558585.1 Chitinophagaceae bacterium | reverse complement strand
AGTCAGAGACCGGTTTCCTCTGCTCTTCGTAGTGTGTTGCAAGAGTAAAAACAAATAAGCTGCTATCCGTATGTCTGTGACTACGGATCTAAATGAAAGCCAGTCTTTGGACTGGAATTTGGAAACCAGAAGCTGAACACTAATTCCAAAAAGCTTATTTTTATACAGAAGCTAATTGCTGTATGAAAGATGATGGTTATAAAATAAGAGACGAATTTGGCGTGTATTACCTAACATTTGCCGTAGTACAATGGGTAGATGTTTTCAGCAGAAAAACTTATGTTGATATTGTACTTGACAGTTTAAAGTTTTGTATCGAGAAGAAGCAATTAAATCTTTTTGCATGGTGTATAATGACGAATCATCTTCATCTTATAGCTCAATCATCAAAAGGCGATCTTTCAGGAACATTAAGAGACTTTAAAAAATTTACTTCTTCAACTATAATAGAATCAATTGAGAAAAACAAGGAAGAGAGCAGAAGAGACTGGATGTTATGGATATTTAAAAAAGCCGGGGAAAAGAATAGCAGAAATAAAGATTACCAGTTCTGGCAGCAAAACAATCAACCAATTCAATTAACTACTCCATCATTTACATTAGAGAAACTGAACTACATTCATAACAATCCTGTAAAGGCAGGCCTGGTAGAAAAATCTGAAGACTATTTATTAAGCAGCGCAAAAGATTATTATGGCATGAGAGGGTTGTTACCGATTGAACATTTGACCGCAGCATATACATTACGATCTTAAGCTCCAGTCAGAGACCGGTTTCCTCTGCTCTTCGTAGTGTGTTGCAAGAGTAAAAACAAATAAGCTGCTATCCGTATGTCTGCGACTACGGATCCAAATGAAAAGCCAGTCTTTGGACTGGAATTTGGAAACCAGAAGCTGAACACTAATTCCAAAAGCTTATTTTTATACAGAAGCTAATTGCTGTATGAAAGATGATGGTTATAAAATAAGAGACGAATTTGGTGTGTATTACCTAACATTTGCCGTAGTACAATGGGTAGATGTTTTCTGCAGAAAAACTTATGTTGATATTGTACTTGACAGTTTAAAGTTTTGCATCGAGAACAAGCAATTAAATCTTTAGCATGGTGTATAATGACGAATCATCTTCATCTTATAGCTCAATCATCAAAAGGCGATCTTTCAGGAACATTAAGAGACTTTAAAAAATTTACTTCCTCTACCATAATCGAATCCCTCGCTCCCGGTAGTGTTACAAATAAAAAGGACTCGTTGCTATCCGTATGTCTCCCGATAAGTCGGGACAGGTGTGACTACGGATCTAAATGAAAGCCAGTCTTTGGACTGGAATTTGGAAACCAGAAGCTGAACACTAATTCCAAAAGCTTCCCTTCCCCGCAATGTCACCTAATGAGCTTTTTGTGCCTGGCCAGGGACATTGCGGAATTAATGTACAAAAAGCTCATTACTTTTTTAACTTCCATCTATGCCAACCCGCAAAGCCATAACAGAAAAAGAGGGAATTTATTTTATCACCTTTACCTGCACCAATTGGCTTCCGTTATTTAAACTTTGCAATGCGTATGATGCTGCTTATAATTGGTTCAATCACCTTAAAGAGCAAGGACATTATATTATTGGTTATGTCGTTATGCCAAGTCATGTACATGCAATAATTGCTTTCAGTAATACAACTAAAAGCATTAATACTTCCATATCAAACGGAAAGCGTTTCATTGCTTATAATTTAGTAAAACAACTGAAAGGAATGAACAGGAGTCTTATTTTAAATGAATTGAATAATGATCTGAACAACACCGAAAAGAGGGAAGGAAAAATACATGGTGTGTTTCAAACATCGTTTGATTGGAAAGCCTGCCTGGCGGCAGACAGGAATGCAGAACGGAGAAATTTATAGCACAGAAGTTGAATTACTTACATTGGAATCCCTGCAAAGGAAACAAACTGGTAGAATTACCAGAGCAATATATTCACAGCTCTGCTAAGTTTTACATTACAGGAGAGCAAGGAATTTATCCTGTTACAAGCTATATGGAATTACGGGACATTGATTTAACTAAAACGTTATAAATACCGCAATGTCCCTTTCCACGCCCAAAGCAATGATAAGGAGACATTGCGGGGAAGAAAAAATATTCCTTCTGCCAGATTTTATAAAACCGGAATAGATGATTTTGAATTTTTATCGCATTATCGCGGGTGAACAATTTTCAATTCATAAAACTATTTTCGAAGTCTTCGTTGGTGACAACATCAACGAAGGCGTGAGAGAGAACCAGATAATCCAGGTACTTATTAATTTGTTACTCCGTCGTGTTCTGCGGAAACCACGGAGAGCTCTGTACCGGATAATGGAGGAGTGAAAGTCATTTAAATACTTGCAGATAAGAGATTGAATGCTTATTTTGTTTGAAAAAGTGCTTCTTAATATTGCTTTCTACTTATTAATTTAATAATCACTAAAAGCTGCTTTATGAATCCAGACATTCATCCGCTTATAAAAAAGCTTGAAGAAAATCCTGATGGATTTACAGAAGTTGTAGGATACCCGGGAAGTGCTTCCGGTAAAGGAAATCATCGTGTATATTTATCACTTACGCTTAATGCGTTTATCGAAGTAGCGCCTGGCGACGTAATTGAGATTAAAGAATATGGAACTACTCAAAAAGATCAGCCGCAATTATTCTCATATTTTATTTTAAAGAAAGCAAAGATTGCATTGCATAAAGTAAGTTCAATAAACGCTGATGAATTGAATAGTAATTTAGAATGCAATTGCAATAAGGAAAACTCTAATAACGCTGTAGCTTATATGAAAACGCAACCGGGTGGAGGGGGAGGTATGACTTTACTGGACTGCCAGGCTATCAGAGACATTCACTTCGCAGACTGTGTGGAGGACAAGAGAAGAGATCCCCAAAATGCAAATGTACCAGACACAGTTCTGCAAGAAGCGTGTAACATGGAAGCACAGCGTTTGTATCAGATGTGTTTAAGAGTTGTTAATAGCAGGGGAAGGACAGGCCCTGTGAGAGAGTAATTTTCCTTTTCCTTCTCCGCAGATTCTAATAGCTCCCGCTATTGTTTGTTTACCATTCTTCTTCGCCGCAATGTCTTCCCGTAGCTATATATATAAGGCAGGGCATTGCGGATTTGTAAAGACAGTATAATGAACAGATGAATGTCCACGGCAAAGAGTAACAGATATTGGGGAACAAAAACTACATAAACATCGGGAGAAAATAATGGTATGATTTTTTGTGCTTATCAGAGATTACTTAACACTAAAAACTATAACTATGAAATGGGGATTTATTTTAGCCGGAATTGTGGGTGCAATTGGTTACTACTTGTACTCCACTTTAACTGAAGATCAAAAAAAAGAGATGGTAGACAAGCTAAAACAGAAAGGTAAAAAAATGTATGATGATTATGTTCCTGACAATCTGAAAAGCAAGATGTCAGAAGCACAGTAATTCCAGGTATATTCATAATCTAAGAAAAGCATCATTTTAAGTTATGGTGCTTTTTTGTTTACTTCTCGTCTTGTTGGTTTCAGTCTCGCCGGGGTCTCACTAAGGCAGTGTGCAAGAGTATGGGCCTCTGCGCAGTCGGAGTATTATAGTTGAGGTTTTCATTTTTCTCCTCCAAAGTCTCTCCCAGGTTCTCGTGTATAGGCGAGGACTTTGCGGCATATGAAATAATAAAACGTTTGGAACAACTAAGTGAAAATAAAATACTAAAACAATTAGAAGATGGTGTGAGTGAAAGAGAAAGGATGAAAGGGCAATTGCATAAAGTATTCAAGGAAAGTTTTGATGCTAAACCGATTTATACGAGAAAATCCCTGTTCCAAAAAATAAAGTATATGCACCTTAATCCCTGCCAGCCGGTAGGCAAGCTGTTAAAGGCAAATGGAATTAGTAAGTGATTGGTGTGAATATGAACACAGCAGTGCTTCTTTTCATGAATTGAATAAAGCTTGTTACTACGAGCCTATGCATTACGATGAATTGTATCAGGAAGCAGTAATGCCTTTCGATGCGTCGGGGTCCATAGCTAAAACGCACTGCCATCGATGAGACCCCGACGGGACTGAGTTTTATGGAATTAAGATATTGATTTAAGAAAACGGCTTTTGAAAATCCACAATGTCCCTTTCCACTCGCAAGGCTAAGCAATGGAGGCATTCTGGTGAAGAGAGGCTATTTATAATAATAAAGTGTTTTCGTCACAAATGCAACGACAGGAACAGCATGCGTTGATTCACTTGAGATTGGTTTATTATCTGAACCGTAGGTGTATTCAGTGGTAATATCACCTTTCGGGTCAGGCACTGGATTGCCATAGGTTATTGTTTCTTTGATAACATTGTTTGCAGGCAAGTTGAAAAAAGACTCATCATGCTTAAAGAAAGGATTGATTTTATCATCATATTCAAAATCCCTGCGATCACCTTCCCGGTAAGCTCTGTCATTGTTCAGATAAAATGAACGTATTTGAGAAATGTTTGCGCCTGCGTATTCATATGTCTCATAGTAAGACGGTTGTTCTGATGTTATTGTTTGTAATGGAAAAGTATTAATTCTTTTTACTTTACCGTTTGAGTATTCATAAGTAAGACTATCGGTTACTTTCGACGTGCCCCTGGTAACGTAATCAATTACATAAGCAATTACATCAGCATTTTGA
This sequence comes from Chitinophagaceae bacterium, assembly GCA_036558585.1. Taxonomy (GTDB): domain Bacteria; phylum Bacteroidota; class Bacteroidia; order Chitinophagales; family Chitinophagaceae; genus DATBFI01. The sequence goes on along the minus strand of DATBFI010000206.1, from coordinate 3,635 downwards.
TAATACACGTTCATTAATTCTAACGTGTCGTGATCAACCAAATGTGTTTTTTTTATTACTCTTTTTTCTTCATCACGTGTATATTCCTCGATGTCGTTGGGGTAAGATACAATGCCATCAACGGAGTGAAATTCAACCTCCGATACTTTTATTAAATAATCTTCATCGTCATATAAGTAATTTGTTGTCATGCTATCCGCTATCGGATCTATAAAAATCGTTTGAATTATTGATCCCTCGGTGTTTTCCACCTTTTTATCAACAGATTTATTGCAGGATATTATCAGGAATAAAAAAGCAGCATGTATGATAAAGTTCTTTTTCACAATACTTCTTCGAATTTAAGCCTATTAAAATTCTTTTTTTTATTTTTTTAATCGATGAAAAAATCAAGCTAATCAAGAACCCTCGTCAGTCTCGCCGGGGGTCTCACTAGGGCAATGTGCAAGAGCATGGACCCCGGCGCAGTCGAAAACGGCTTTGAAAATCCACAATGTCCCTTCCACTCGCAGGTCTAAGCAAAGGAGACATTGTGGTGAAGTGAGGCATTTTATAAGAGTTTCTGTTAAAGAGAAAATCCCGCAGAGTTACCTCTCCGGGATTTATTCTGAAACAGGATTACTGTTGAGGTGCACGAACAATCTCTGCTGAAGCAGTGAGTTATGTCACCCTGCCAGGTACATCGCAGTTCTTTTTACACTAGTTCTGATTCTTCTAGTATACAAGCATCTTTACAGCAGCATTGAAGTCATGCCACCAGATCCACACATCATCGTTGTTATTCTCCGACCATCCGGGATAGCAATAGGCAAGAGTCCAGTCGGTATTGCCTGCCCATTGTGCCCAGCCATAACCCACGTAAGCATGTGAATTCGCCCCGATGTATACAGGACGGTAATTGTTCGCTACTCCATCCGTTAAAATATTAGCCAGGGTTACATTACAACCAGCGCTGTTGCACCAGTAATACTGGTATAAATATCCGTAACCTTTGTAAGGAGCATACTGGGATCCTCTCCAGGTGTCCGACCATAGTGTCCAGCCTGTGCCGCTTCCGCAATAGGTGTAACTCACTGAGCGAATATACATCTGCACCGGGTCGATGGAGTTTTGACGTTCCGTGGTATTGCGGTAAATAGGACTCGTTTCTCCGGTAGTGGTGGTCGGTATCAGGTTTGCTTTGCCCATATTTCTGTCCCACCAGCCGTAAATGTTTGTCCATGCATTGTTGTTGCAACCCGACCAGCAGCCGTAGATGTTCATCCCGGTATAAGCAGGGATCTGGGTGTAATAACACTGTTGTCCTCCTACCCAGCGATATTGGTAATCTTCGGTCTGCGTCCCTGTGGCTTCACCGTGGCCTTGCAGGGGAAACAGGCGTTGTCTCATTTCCATGGCAATGTTGGCCCGTTTATCTGAGTAATAATTTTTCGGGAAAGCTTGCTTTAAGGATTCGTAATCCTTGATGAGGATGTAATCCACACCTTCCTTCAGGTTAATATCAGGGTTGTTATTAGCTCCCGGATTGTTGGAGCTGCTTTCGCCGCCGGATTCTTTATAGGCGCCGCTGATAAGAACGTAAGAAGGCATCTTACCATATTCAGCTGTCTTTTGCCCGTTTTGCTCCAGCGTATAATAGCTAACCCCAAAACGGTAAACTTTGCTGCTCCTGTCATTACCGTTCTTCAGCAGGTGCGAAGAATAAGGAGTGCCCTGTGAAAAATTTACCAGGGGGTAGTCCTTATCTGTCGCGGAAACCAACACCCAGCCCTGGGCTGTCTTGTTGTCTTCGGTGAACCATACTTCATAGTAGGCTACTCCGTCAATGCCATACGCATAGATAGGTTGGATACGGCAGGGAGTTTTTCCTTTGAATTCTTTCATGGTTTTGTTGATCAGCAAGAATTCATTGATTACAGATACCACCTTTGTCTCATTCGCACTTTCCGCCGGGTTGGCTGTAAAGTACTCTTTGGAAAGCGCTTCGATAGATCTACCCTGGAAATTGCCGGAGGGCTGTACTGCCACCGGTCTCTGATCCTGGATTTTCTCTTTCTGACAAGAGGCAAACAGCAGGCTTGCCGCGATGGAAGCGCTGAGCAGTTTGTTAAAGATTGATTTTTTGGTGTTTTGACTCATTGTTTTTGGTATTTAGTTGAGCATTATCAGATTGGTTTTCTGTAAATCAGCATTCACGAATGATTATTACCGACATTGCGTAGTTTTTTGATCGGTTCAAAGGATTTTATTGAAAAGTTTTGGAAGCTCTATTATGGCTCTATGCGTTTGCAATCATAATCCGTCAGAGATTTCTTGTGGAATATTTTTCAAATGGACCTTTAAGTAAAGCTTTACGCAGAAGAACTTTTAGCAGGGCTAAAGTGGTTTCACAGTATTTTTGTTTTTTGCGCACGCAAAGCTAAACTGCTCAAAATGATTCAGCAAGGTGAAGAATCACAAAAAATAACGTGAAAAATCCCGTTATTCTGTTAAAAGATGATGCAGCTTCTATTTTGCGTCGTTTGACACAAAGTGCTTTTTTAAGTAAGAATAATTTTGATAAGATTAAATTATGTCCCTACCGCTCTCCGGCTAAGCAAGACGACGTTGCCGATGTGGAAAAATATTTTTTTAACAAACGATTATTCCTTTTTTTTTGCATTTATGACAGAAGACAAAGTATTCAATGAGGAAATTAAAAAACCCTCTGATTTTAAGTTTAGTTCTAAAGTAGCCAGTGTTTTTGATGACATGGTGAACCGGTCTGTACCGTTTTACGGAGAAATTCAGCGAATGATTGCAGAGCTTTCAGCTGGACAGGCACTTCCGGGCACAAATGTTTATGACCTTGGTTGTGCCACCGGTACAACGTTAATCGGAATGAATACAGCAGTGGCAGAAGAAATCCATTTTATCGGAGTTGATGATTCAGAGCAAATGCTGGACAAATGTCGTAACAAACTACAGGAAAATGGTTTTAAACGCACTTTTGAACTTATAAAAGCAGATCTAAACCAGGGTATAGTTATCCATAATGCTTCAGTTGTTGTATCATGTCTTACGCTTCAATTTATTCGCCCTGTTTACCGGGAAAAATTTATATGGTCTGTTTATGATGGTTTAATTTCCGGCGGTGTATTCATTCTCGTTGAAAAAATTTTAGCAGAAGAAGATTGTATCAATCGTGATTTCATTAAGTATTACTATGACATGAAACGCCGGAATCATTACAGCGAAATGGAAATCTCGCAAAAAAGGGAAGCGCTCGAAAATGTTCTGATACCCTATAAACTGAGTGAAAATATTTTGCTCCTTCGGGAGTGTGGTTTTGCCCACACAGAAATTTTCTTCAAATGGTACAACTTCGCCGGTCTTATTGCATTTAAAAAATAAAATACTACTATGATTGGGATTGGAAATTTCTTTTTTAAATACCGAAACGGTTTATTTATTATCCTTTACATTCTCTTGTTTGTACCCTCTCTTCCCCTGTTTACATCAGAAAATAATGGTGATAAATATTACTTGTATCCGATAGTTATTGGTCTTGTTGTTTCGGCTTCCGGGCAGATCCTGCGTTGCGTAACGATCGCGCTGGCATATATAATACGTGGTGGTAAAGACAGGAAGATATA
>DATBFI010000205.1:0-21165 GCA_036558585.1 Chitinophagaceae bacterium | reverse complement strand
CTATATAAACTCGGTTAAGGTTGGGAACAAAAGAGCCCTGTCTTGCTTACAGGACGGGGTTCTTCCCTTTATTCTTGATCAAATTGAAAAAATTGATTTAGAAAAGATAAAAAAGCATATAGATGAACAGATGAAGAAAATAGACGCAGATAAAATAAAAACAGATGTAAACAAATCCATTCAACAAGTTCATGACTAACTAAAACAAATTTGATATGCAAAAGTTACGCAATGAGATGCTGGAATTACAGCAAAACTTAAATAGCAGCAAATTCAAAATGCAGATACAAGATGCGACAAAAGGGGCTAAAGAATCAATGGAAAGAGCAAAGCAGGAATTAAAGGATATGCAGGAATTTACTGATCGGTTAGAGAAAGATGGAGTGATCGATAAAAAGAAAGGATATAGTGTTGAATGGAAAAAAGAAGGAGATCTTTATATAAATGGTAAAAAACAGCCCAAAGAAATATCGGACAAATATAGTCGCTATTATAAAAAGGATGGTTATAAGATAGAAATGAGTGAGGATAATGACAAGCATAAAGAATTTCTGTAAAATTTTTCTGATTCTAAAAATAAAGCGCGGACTATGACGGGCTAATCTGAAAAAGAGGGAAATAATTAAAGCACTGCGGTTTGAGTTCGGGCCCAAAAAAAATAAATGACTTAACTATTATTAAGGGGGGTAGTGTTTAGTTGCTAATATTTGATCTGACAGAGTGGTAGTGTTGTGATTCATATATCTGCTTTAAATCTGAAAAGTTTATCCACTAAAAAAATTTGCTTCGATGTTCCTCCCTCGGCTTCAAATTTAATAAACTGTCGGATTAATCTTAGCTTCTACAACTCAACATAATTTTTCATAATGCTTTGCCGTCGATCTCTTAATAAAATCAATTTCCGCTGCTCTCCATACTACACAACCAGGCATTTTGAATCATATAAATGAATAACTCATACTGCCGTCTTTCTCATCTTTGAGTTGAACGCCAAGCTCAGCAAGTTGATTTCTTATTTTATCACTGGTGACATAATCTTTTCGCTGTCTTGCCTCTTTGCGCATTTTCATAAGCAGGTGAATGATTCCATCAATTTTACTGTCTGATTGCTCCTGGATATTTTTTAAACCGACAATATCTTCGATAAATATTTTCATTTTATTTTTTAATAATTGCAAAGTCGCTGCACTCAACGCATCAGGGGAAATATGTTTGTCCTTTATACTGTTGATGACAGGGACAAGCTCAAACATATTTGCTAAAACTTTTGCGGTGTTGAAATCATCATTCATGAACTCATCAAACTCAGCGACAAGTTTTAAGCAACGAGCTTCGAGTTCAGCATCTGTACCTTTATCCTTTCCACTTTGTATTTCTAGCTTTTGAAGATTCTCATATGATTCCCATAAACGCTTAAGTCCTTTTTCTGCGGCCTTCAAGGCTTCATTACTGAAATCCAATGTGGAACTATAATGTGTTTGCAAAATAAAAAAACGGATCGTCATCGGATGGTAAGCCTGCTCAAGCATGGGGTGATTACCCGTGAACAATTCACTTAGTTTGATGACATTGTTATAACTCTTCCCCATTTTTTTACCATTGATGGTGATCATGTTGTTGTGCAGCCAGTAACGCACAGGCATTACATGATTACAAACGGTGCTTTGTGCAATTTCGCATTCATGATGAGGGAAGAGCAAATCCATACCGCCGCCATGTATATCAAACTGGATACCTAGATATTTGGTGCTCATGGCTGAGCATTCAATATGCCAGCCCGGAAACCCTTCTCCCCACGGGCTTTGCCAACGCATAATATGCCCGTGGGATGCCTTTTTCCACAAGGCAAAATCTGCTTTATTGCGTTTTTCTTCCTGGTTCTCCAACTCGCGGGTGGTTTCAATCATTTCATCCAGCACTCTTCCGCTAAGTATTCCATACGGCAACCCCTTCTTTGAAAAATCAACATTATATTTTTCTACGTTAAAATATACAGAACCATTTACCACATAAGCATACCCATCAGCAATAATTTTTTTTATCATTTCAATTTGTTCAATAATATGTCCCGTTGCAGTAGGTTCTATGTTTGGGTCTAAGTTGTTAAAGGCCCGCATCGCATCATGAAAAAGATTGGTGTATTTCTGTACCAGCTCCATTGGCTCCAGTTTTTCAAGTATTGCTTTTTTGCTTATTTTATCCTCGGCTTCACGACCCTCTTCCTCAAAATGTCCTGCATCAGTTATATTGCGCACATAACGGACTTTATAGCCCAGGTACTGCAGGTACCGATATATAATGTCAAATGTGATATATGGCCTTGCATGACCTAAATGACTTTCTCCGCTAACAGTAGGGCCGCATACGTACATGCCCACATGACCTGGTATAATTGGTTCAAAAACTTCGTTTTTTCTTGTTAAGTTGTTATATACATTCAACTGAGTCATGATTAAATAAAGAGTAAAAATTTAAAATGAAAAACCTGCCTGCCGCCAGGCAGAATAAGAAATGAAATACATATCAGTTTGCTGATAAAGCGACGACACAACAATAAGTAGCGATACGATTAAACATAGTTTGCATGACAAACGAAGATATTTTATTTTTTCAAACTAACATCTGAAACGAGTAAATGATGATCACTAAGCCCTTCATCGATCAGATCAAACTGAAGAATATTAAAACGATCATCGGGCAGAATATAATCTATGCGCAATGTAGGTGCTAATGCGTTATAGGTTCTGCCTACACCGAATGATGATGCCAAAAAAGCGTCCTGCCTGTTGCCACGAATTTTAAAATATGTGTAAGAATTGGGTACATCATTGAAATCACCACATACTATGGAGGCATGAGAACATTTATCAGTAGCTTTTCTTACCATATCGGTCTGCACACCACGACTCCGGTACGCAAGTTTCATTTTTGAATAAATATTTTCAGACGCCTGTATTGCCTGCCGGTCGGGGTCCTTGATTTTTTCCATTTGAGCATAATCACTTTGTGTAAACTGAAATGATTGCAAATGAGTAGTAAAAATTCTTATAGTATCCTTATCCTTAACTATATCAGCATAGATAAGACTTTCTGCACTTGTCCCCGGAAATTTGATCTTACCCGAATCAACAATGGGAAATTTTGAAAATAGTATACTTCCCGCGTAATATCTGCCGTTCGAGTTTTTGATATCTTTTGAAAAAAAATAGTATGGACATTTCCCGGTAAATAAACCAATATTATTGGCATATGGACTGTTCTTATAAGTAGAATTATTAAATTCCTGGAGGCAAACAATATCGGGGTTTAACCTGCTTACAAGTTCTCCAATTTCACTGCGATCCCGTATTTGCGTGTAGCTATTTTTGCTTAAACCATACATGCCCCGCACATTCCATGTGATAACGCGGAGAACAGAATCATTTTTATTTTCATTGTTAAACGTGCGTGACGTATGCCATGCACAGATTACTGTTAATTGCTTCCAGCCAATAAGTAATGTAACGATCGATATAAGCGCTCTTACAGGTTTTATGATAAGCCAAAAGATCGTCAAAAAAATAAGCAGCACCGCAAGGTAGGGAATCCCCAAAGCAAGAAAACTAATAAAAGGCCATTTGGACGAGTTAAGAAAAGGTGAAAGACAGGCCAGCAAAAACACTATACAAACCAAAATATTAAGCGAGATAAAAAACCATTTTGCAAACCTTCTTATTAAGCTTTTAGCCATGCTGTAAATTTATGTATTAATCATTTGGAAGTGCTGATGCTCTGTTAAATGATAATGAGGTGTGTATAATTATATTTTTTATTAGTCAGCTTCAATTATGCTATTCATCGCCCCTTGCATGCCTGCAAGTAATAACTGATTAAAGCTTTTGCGTAAAATATGGCAGGATTCAATTGTAAATTACACCGGGTATTTGAACAGCAGTATTCAAAGCAGGACTGTTCTGGTTTTAGTAGTACAGGAAGAGGTTCACGAGATAAACGGGATAACCCACAAATTAAATTTCCTTTACAACTTTGTGATCTTCATTGCTACTCTCCTGTTTTTTGAACGGTTTTGTTCTATGTCGTTTGGTGCAACAGGAAAATACAGATTTGTTCTTTTGTGGAAATAAAAGGTGAGCAGGGAATATTCAATTTTCACCTATCATAGTGAAAGACATCGGTTTTGAAATAAAGAAAAAGAGAAGACTAACCGGCTGCTTCGATAACAATTTGCCTGTTTCTGCATTATCAAAATTTCAAATTAATACATCCCTGTACTTAACATTACCAGTGTGCAGGCTTCCAATGGTTGAATTCCTTTTGCAGCAGCCAATTTAGCAAGCTCATCATTTTCAGCGCCGGGATTAAAAATAATACGTTTAGGATGGAGCGAAAAAATGTAATCATAGTATTGCTTCTGGTTGTTAGCATTCAGGTACAAGGTTATTGTATCAACATCCTTTAATTCGGGATGTTCTTTGGTAATTGTAACATCCGCTACCTTTCCTTCTCTTTTTCCAATTGCTACAACAGGATGCTGGCGGTCACGCAACTTGTGCACGGCAAGATAACTATACCTTTCAGGATTTGTTGAAGCGCCGAGTACTATTGTTTTCTTCTTAAAATTTTTCATTAGCAATACTTTTTACAAATAACAGCAATGACGAAATTTAGTTGGAAGTAATTTCCTAAAATACAGTAAAAACAATGCCAGCAAAAAGACTTGAAATTTCTGACAAAGCAGGCTTAAATCTACGTCCGCCTGTGCCGGTACGGACGTGCAACAAAAGACAAATAGCGGTAGGGTGACCGGTTCAAAAAAAGTCAAAAATACATTTCTAAAATAAAGCCTTAAAATAATTGAAAAGCACGATTTAAAAGCTTGAAACTCCATGCTTTTTATTAACTTCGCACACTTGCAAAAAGTGCATCAAATAATCGATAGAAAACATATATGACTGAAGAATTAAAGAGTGTTGCAACACCTCAGGAAAATGGATATGGAGCAGAAAGTATTCAGGTATTAGAAGGCCTTGAGGCGGTTCGTAAAAGGCCGGCCATGTATATTGGAGATGTCAGTGTAAAAGGTTTGCATCACCTGGTGTATGAAGTAGTTGATAATTCCATTGATGAAGCGTTAGCAGGTTACTGTAAAAATATTATTGTTAGCATTCATGAAGATAATTCCATTAGTGTAAATGATGATGGCCGTGGTATCCCGACAGGCATTATGTCAAAGGAAAAAAGAAGTGCACTAGAAGTGGTGATGACCGTATTGCATGCAGGAGGTAAGTTTGATAAAAATACTTATAAGGTATCTGGTGGTTTGCATGGCGTGGGTGTAAGTTGCGTGAATGCATTAAGTACGAAGCTTCATGTGACAGTGTACCGCGAGGGAAAAATTTTTGAACAGGAATACCATGCCGGTATACCTGCATATGCTGTAAGAGAAATTGGCACGAGTGATAAAACAGGCACTGTCATTCATTTTTTGCCTGATGCATCTATCTTCCAGGTAACTACTTTTAATAAAGATATTCTTGAAAGCCGTTTACGGGAACTGGCATATTTAAATAAGCGTGTCAGCATAACTCTTAACGATCTTCGTGAAAAAGACGAAAACGGGATTACTTACACAAAAACTTTTTATAGTGAGGGTGGCATTGTTGAATTTGTAGAAATGCTCGATCACAGCGGTAAACGTAACCCGCTTATTCCCAAAACACTTTATGTGGAAGGCCACGATGCTGAAACAAATGTTGCGGTAGAAGTAGCGCTGACTTACAACGACGATTTTAAAGAGCATATTTTCTCTTATGTAAATAATATCAATACCATTGAAGGAGGAACACATGTTACCGGCTTCAGGCAGGCTTTGACAAGAGTGTTTAAAACTTATGGTGATAAACAGGGTGCTTTTGAAAAGGCAAAGGTAACTATTGAGGGAGATGATTTTCGTGAAGGTTTAAGTGCTATTATTTCAGTAAAAGTTCCCGAACCACAATTTGAAGGACAAACAAAAACCAAGCTTGGTAACAGTGAAGTAAGCGGTGTTGTACAAACAACAGTTGCACGTGTTCTGGAAGCATACCTCGAAGAGCATCCTAAGGAATCAAAAAATATCATAAATAAAGTTATACTCGCAGCACAGGCAAGAGTAGCGGCCAAAAAGGCACGTGAAATGGTGCAGCGTAAAACAGTATTAAGCGGAAGTGGTTTACCCGGAAAACTCGCTGATTGTAGTGAAAGAGATCCTGAAAAATGCGAGTTGTATTTGGTTGAGGGAGATTCTGCTGGCGGTACTGCAAAACAGGGCCGTGAAAGAAGTTACCAGGCTATTCTTCCTTTACGCGGTAAAATATTGAACGTAGAAAAAGCAATGGAGCATAAAATATATGAGAATGAAGAAATACGTAACATCTTTACTGCAATGGGTGTAACGGTGGGTACGCCGGAAGATCCCAAAGCATTGAACCTTGCAAAGCTTCGCTATCATAAGCTTATCATTATGACCGATGCTGATGTTGATGGCAGCCACATTGCAACACTGATCCTTACCTTTATTTTCCGCTACATGAAAGAACTTGTAGAGGCCGGTTATGTATACATTGCTCAACCGCCTTTATACCTGGTAAAAAAAGGCAAGGAACAGGAGTATGCTTATTCGGAGGATCAAAGAAAATTTTTGATAGAGAAACTTGGCGGCGGCAAAGAAGATAGCGTTACAACGCAGCGTTATAAAGGTCTTGGTGAAATGAATGCGGAGCAATTATGGGAAACCACCATGGACCCTGCACGAAGAACTTTAAAAGTAGTGACCATTGAAAGTGCTGCAGAAGCAGACAGGGTTTTCAGCATGCTTATGGGAGATGAAGTTGCACCAAGACGTGAGTTTATTGAATCGCATGCTAAATATGCAAAGCTGGATGTGTAGGCGCCCTAACTCTAAAGGGAATAATTGAATACTAATAACTTTCTCCGGCATTATTACCGCGACTTTCCCTACGGCCACGAAGTTTCTCTCATAGGTATTACCATCAATTCGGGTATGACAGTCTCTTTTGGCTGGCAAAGAATATACTTAACTGTTTCAGCAACATTTTTTGGGTCCTGCAACACGTTGGGATCAATATCGGGAAAACGATCCAGTAGAAATGGCGTTTGCATCCCACCAGCAACCAACGCTGTTACTTTAATATTATCTTTTCTTGCTTCAGAATGCAAAGCATAACTAAAGCCAAGCAGTCCCCACTTGCTTGCGTGGTATGCAGAAGCATTTGGCCATGCGCGTTTTGCAGCAGTTGACGCAATGTTTACAATATGCCCGGTTCCATTTTGTTTCATATGTGTATAAACTGCTTTTGAAACATTGAATGGCCCGCATAAATTTACTTCAACAACTTTGCGAAACTGCTCGTAACTCATTTCCTCAACTGAAAGTGTAAAATCAATTCCCGCATTGTTAATAACTGCATCTATCTTTTGATACTTGTCAATAATTTGTTGTATTACTGTTTTTACACTGTTCTCATCTGCAACATTCATCTCAAAACTCTCAACCTTGCCGTTATTGTTTTTTATTTCCTGTGTAATATTTTCTAATTTATTTTTTTGGATGTCAACAGGAATAACATTTGCTCCATCTTCTGCAAGTGTTCTGCAGATAGCCGCACCCAAACCTTGTCCTCCGCCAGTTACAATAATTACTTTGTCTTTTATCGTGTTCATAGTTTATGTTTTGTGGTTTGCTTATTTAATTTGGACTTGTGCAGCCGCACTTTTTGTTACCTGCTGAAATGTTTGCAGCCAGTCTTTTTTAAATCGCTCAATATTAAATTTTTCATTAGCTGTTTGCCTGGCGCCTTGTCCTAATTGTTTTGCCTTATCGTGATCTTCTAAAAGCATTTTCATTTTTTCAATTAAAAAATCAATATCAGTATGAATATATCCTGAGAAGTCATTTTTAATAGCAACGGTCATTTCAGTAGTGGCTAATCCAACAATCGGGAGTCCCGCCATCATTGCTTCACAAACGGAAAGTCCAAAGCTTGTATATCTTATCGGGTTAAAAAAGAACCTGTACTTTGCAGTAAAGGCAGAAAGCTGGCGATTGCTGATTTCACCCAGCCCGCCTACTTCTTCTGATTGCATGCCCACAATATCCAGCGGAATTTTTTTTCGTACTTTTTTAAACACATCAAGCCCTAATCGTCTCCCCCTGTTCGCAAGACCATTGATCACAACAATTCCTTTTTCAATTTCGCCGGAATATTTTATACCCGGATCAATCATTACACCATGCTCAATTACTTTAGTAGGCGTTTGGTTGTTATCCCACATAAGATCATTGAAATAGGTTACATGCACCAGTAAAATATTCGGATCATCAACAATATGCTTTGTATCTGTAGGCACTTCTCTTGGCGGATCATGCTCGAGGTAAATTTTCGGCAATGCTCTTTGTTCTTCGGTAAAAAGTTCATACTGATCTTCTGTATATGCTTTTTTCGATTGAAACAAAATGCAATCGAACTCTGTATGTTTTACGTCTTCGGCCGCAACATTTATAATATTATTACCCCAGGGGAAATTACCTGGTTTGCAACCGCCATAACCTTCTTCATTGCTATTCTTGCAGGGCAAATAAAATGTGCACGGAGTTTGGGTTAAGTAATAAAGATAACTCCCATGAATATGCCAGGTTAGGACTCGTAAGCCCCTATCCGCTGAAAGGGGGTAAGCATCTGAAGAATGATTTTTAATCATTGATAAAAATGTTACAGCCATTATATTAGCTAAATACCAGTTTAATCGCGATAAATAATAGTTATACTCTTATATTCAGTTCTTATTTGCAATCTGGTATGATTTCTAATTCTTCTTTAAAACACTGAAACCTGCTTTTCATTTCTTTCCTTTAAGGGATGAGGACATAATTCGTTCACCATATCCAATACCTGTTGCACAGTAATATCGCGCACAAATGAAATTGCATGATCACAATTGGTTTTCGGTTCAAAAGGATATGGATCATTTGGAATGATGCCGCAAAAAGGGCAAGCCATCTCCCATGAAACAACAGGACGATGAATGCTTCTTGTCACAGGCCCCCAGTTGATAAAATTAGGTGCCCAATAAATTCCTATTGTTGGCGTATTTACTGCTCTTGCCAAATGCAAAGGGCCTGTGTCGGCACCAATTACCAGTGTGGCTTTAGACAATAATGCTGCTAATCCTCCTAAGCTAAACTTTCCACAAACATTGATTGCCCTTTCTTTCATGGAAGCAACAATATTATCAACAGCACTTTTATCTGCTTCTGATCCTGTAAAAACTATTTCAATTTTTTTTTGCTTTAACGTATCGGCGAGCAAAGGATAATTTTCCAAGGGCCACATCCGTCGTATATCAACGGCACATGGTTGCAAAACGATAAATGGCTTATCAAGTAAGCGCATAAAGTCTTTTATCTCCTCTTCATCTTCTTTCAAAACATTCACCTGAGGTTCAAGGTCCGATGTATAAGCGCCAATGAGTTTTACAACTTCGAGATATCGGATCACTTCACTCTGGTAATAATAAAAATTCAAATTCCTGTCCAGCTTTTCTGCGTCATTCGATGTAAGACCAACAGTAAGTTTTGCGTTTAAACGTTTGATAAAAGGATTTGCCGATACTCCATTTCCCTGGAAACTGATAGCTATATCAAATTGCTCATATTGTATTTGTTCAAAAAAAGCCTCTGTTTCTGCAGCATTTTCCACTTCATGCGATTCGCCTCTTACTCCTTTTTTTACAGGCACAACTATTACACGATCTGCCGGAGTTCTGTTTTTATGTAAAAACTTTTTATGCCAGGGTGTCCCAAGTAAAATAATTTCTGCATCAGGATAGGTTGAGCGAATAGCTTTTAAAGCGGGAAGTGTTACAATAAAATCACCTAATGCCCCTGTTCTTAGCACCGCGATCTTTTGTACACCTTCTACTTTTGATAATCGCATCATTGTGAAATCAAAACTTGCAAATAATTTTTGCTGATTACAAATGCCAAAAAAGAAAAAATCATGCCCTCTTCTTAAAACCGATTTTAATGCAAAGGAAAGCTGGTATAATTATTTGTAATGATCTTGTTTGCTACAGGTTATTAGTGTTGAAATTTTCCTGAGCACATATTGTTGAAACTCGTTAGTATAAGAAGGTTCAACAATTCATGAAATCGGCCTTTACAAATGTTTTGAAACAAAATTGAAGCACCTGAAAGACTATGTTATCTTTTATAACTATAATTGCAAAGTTCAAAACACATTAATGAATTAAAGAAGGCTGACAAAAATCTACAACTGTAGATAAATATCAACAGTTTCAGCATGAAAACTACAACGGAAATAAATAAGAACAATACAATTGAGGGCTCGGTTTCGCTGCCATTTAAAGGGGTGATATTTGATATGGATGGCACACTGATTGAAAGCACAGAAGCAGATTATCTTGCATGGAAAAGGCTTTTTGCTGATTATCAAAAGCCCCTCTCTTATGAAGATTATTTTCCCTTGCTCGGAGCTAAAAGTGCGGTCGTGGTTCAATCAAGGCTTCACCTGGATGAAGAACAGACAAAAGTAGCTTTGGCAAAAAAGCTAAAATACTTTACAGAGATAGTTTCACAAAATGGTATTCAACCTGTTCCGTTTGCTATTAAACTTTTAGAACAACTTCAGCAATATGACCTGAAGATTGCGCTAGCAACGAGTTCACGTCGTGAGAAAATGAAAATGGTTTTAAAACTAACCGGGCTGTTGCCCTATTTTGAAGTGATTGTTACAGGAGAGGAAGTAAGCAAAAGCAAACCGGCGCCTGATATTTTTTTAATAGCAGCTAAAAAATTAGAATTGCCACCAGATCAATGCCTGGTAATTGAAGATGCCGTAAATGGGATAAAAGCTGCGAAAAATGCGGGCATGAAATGCATTGCCATTACCACTACTCATTCGTCTGAGATGCTACAGGAAGCGGATTTGATCATTGATACTTATGAGGCAGTTAATTTTCAGGATTTGTGCAGTGTACTTCTTTCGAATTGATCATTATAAAAGTTTTCAAACAACACCATATGGAGATCACCAGTCCTTTATTTCGTCACGGCGAGCATATTCCTCAAAGATTTACCTGTCTTGGACAAAATGTGAATCCGCCTTTGCAGTTTGAAAATGTCCCTGATAACGCCCAAAGCCTGGTATTGATATTTGAAGATGTTGATGCGACACCAAAGCCATGGACACACTGGATGTTGTTTGACATTCCCGCTACTACAACAGAAGTAATTGAAGCAACAATACCAAACGGTGCTACAGAAGGATTGGCAAATAATCACAGCTTCGGATATGAAGGCCCTTGTCCCAAATATTTTAAGGGCACACATCATTACTGGTTCAGATTGTATGCACTTGGCACCCAACTTAATTTACCGGCCGCAACAGAAAGGGAAGAAGTAGAGACAAAAATGAAAGATCAAATTGTTGCAAGAGCAGAGTTATTAGGTTTATGCACTGCTCCAGAATAAAACACTAATGTTTTTTTTCATTCCAACGGTCAGTATGGAGTTAGATCTTTAAACGTTCGAGGGCTCGTAGGGTAAATGCTAATGACTCTGACCTGTTAAATGTTGGTATTAAAATATTAATACGCTGATTGCAGCCACTAATAATCATTAAGTGCAATTTCAGTTTCGTGCCTGGTATCAAGAATCCTATCAATGATATGTGTAGTAGAATGCTCTTCCAGGTAAGGAATTATTTTTATTATACACCCCAGCTTCTTTAATAATGGTGCTTCCGGAATTGAATTTTCCGTATAGTTACCGCCCTTTACAAAAACACCAGGATGGATAGATTTTATCAGGTTTACCGGACTTTCTTCATCAAAAGAGATAAGATAATCTATACTTTGCAACCCGGCGAGCACAATTATTCTATCATTAAAATTATTGATCGGTCTTCCCGGGCCTTTTATTTTTCTAATGCTTGCATCACTGTTTACGCCAACAATTAAAACATCACCTGCTTTGCGTGCATTATTCAGTAGAAAAATATGACCCGTGTGCAGAATATCGAAACAACCGTTGGTAAATACGATCTTTCTACCATTTTGCTTTAATTCTTTAATAATTGCTGTCAACCCTTCTTTAGTTAAAATATGTTTGGGGACCTCGTTAAAATAATTTTTTAATTCATTATTTGTGCACCACGCCGTTCCATCTTTTTGCATTATTACAGTTGCGGCTGCGGCTGCAATATCAGCAGCGGTGCTGCCGCTTACTCCTGATGCAAGCGATAAGGCCAAAGCACTTGTAAACGTATCACCCGCACCTATTGATTTTTTATCATCACAGGGCACAGATGAAATATGATAAGGCGATTTTCCTTTCTCAAAAAATACAACTCCATCTGTATCGCATGTGGCAGCTATTTTATGCGCACCGGTTATTTCAAACAAATCTTTTTCATTTTCTAAAATTTGCTGTACGCGGTTATTGGCCAAAACCTTCTCAAGATGCAAGATACTGAGCACTTCCTCATAGTTTGGCTTAACTGCTTCCGGTCTTAATGTTTTATATTTCGTCAAATCCTTTGCATCAACGATTATAGGAATATAACGATCGTTGCCAAGTTCTTTAATTGCGTTAATGAGCGTGTGAGTAATTACACCGCATTCATAATCTGAAATAATAATCACGTCAATATACCGGTACAATTTGTACAATCTGTCGAGCAATTCTTTTTCACTCTGTTCATTAATTAAAGTTGTAGTGCCGGAATCTACCCTGAATAAAATATTCGAAGAAGCAGTTACTCTTTTTTTTGAAATAGTGGTTCTCGATCTGTCTTTAATTATGTCTTCAATATGAACTTTATTTTTTTTTAACATCCCGCAAAGTCGTCTTGCGACTGAATCTCTGCCTGTTACGGTTAAGAAGTATGATTTTGCTCCAAGAGCGGCAATATTAATGGCTGTATTCGCGGCACCCCCACATTGGTGTTTAGTGTCCTGAATATTAAAAACAGGTACCGGGGCTTCCCTTCCAAATTTTTCGGGTGTTGTTATAATATAAGTATCTAAAATCGCGTCGCCTATAACAAGCACTCTAAGGCTTTTAAAATTTTCAATCAGCCTGATTGGATTTTCTTTCATAAAATTTCTCTTTGAATGACCACTATTGTTGCTTTTTCAAAATACCAGCCGGTTAATTTAACGTACAGGTATTAGTAAGATATTTCTTAAAAAGCCATATTGTGTTGCTTCGAAATATATACCAATTATTTGCCCGTTGACTTTGTGGCGTCTAAAAAGCTTTAATTTATTTTTTTGTAGAGAAAGTGAAAAAAAATCCCCACTCCCGGTGTGGTATGTAAATAAGCAAGCACTCTATTTTCCTGATATGAAATTTTTCCGATGGTGCTTTTAAAAGCTGTATATTGGAAACGTGGTTTCTTCCTACTTTTTTTCATGTGCCATAAAAAAATCCCATGCCTCAATAATATCCTCCTGGTCAGCCGCCTGATTTATATTCATTATTGAAACTGATTCATCGCTTTTACATTTTGAAGCTGCCTCATCACGATTTGAAATAAAAGCCGCAATTGCCGTTATTTTAAAAGATATATCGCAGGTGAGGCGATAGGCCAACCCGCCACTATTGGCAAGCCCTGCAACATATACGCGTTTTGTATCGCAATGATATACGTCCCGGAAGTAATCAATAAGAATAGAAATAAAACCTACATCATTTATTGTGTCTGCAGGAGAGTTTTCTCTTAATTTATCATTCCAGTGGGCGGCAACGGCATCAGGATAAATCACAATCCAGTCAGATGAATCTGCCAGTGCGTCTAATTTGTCTCCATAACTTTTAATTACGTCTTTGCTGCTTTTACCGTTGTCGTGCAGAAATATCACGACAGGGTACAAATCTTTTTTTCTATAATTAGCCGGCATATAATAAGTAAAATTTCGCTGGACTCCATCAATAAGAAAATTGCTTGAATATAATTCTCCGCCCTTTAAAGAATCATTTTGACTGTAAGCAATAAATCGAAAATTTAACAGGATAAGCAGGGTACAGAATGCATAATGTTTCATATCAAAGATTAGTTGCAATGTAACTGGCAAAAAGAATCAATTACCCCATCTGAACGTTGTGATATCAAATCCTGCGAGCTCCAATACACGGTCCACAACAGTTAAAGCCGCTTCCTCAACTGTTTTTGGACTGTTATAAAAAGATGGCGTTGCAGCACATATAATACCTCCTGCAAGTGTTATCATTTCCATGTTTTTAATGTGGATAAGATTATACGGTGTATCCCTGGGCATTAAAATTAATTTTCTTTTCTCCTTCAGTATCACATCCGCCGCACGTGTTACAAGATCATCACTGGTACCATTTGCTATTCTGCCTAAAGTACCCATGCTGCATGGCGCAATAATCATGATATTATATTTTGCAGAACCGGATGCGAATGGTGCGGTAAAATCATTTTTCTCAAAATACCGGACAGGATAATTATTAAATTCCTCATTCTTTAATTCTGTTTTCCATACCACTTTGGCATTATTGCTCATCACAATGCTTAATTCCTGCCACTGGTCTTTTAACATAAGCAGTTTATCAAGAAGCAGTTTTGCATAGATGGCCCCACTTGCCCCTGTTATAGCAACAACTATTTTATTTGGCATTGTTAATTAGTTATCTCAAACAAATGTAGCAAGCAAAAAAACAAATCATGATACAAGTAATTAAACTGAAATTTATTTCTTTAATTGTTACTCCTGAAAGTTATCCGGAGCACTTCTTTTGTGGAAGATATGATTTTAAAACGATCGTCGATCCTGTATCCAATTACCCATAAAATTTTTTTATTCATTTCGATCACCCAAACTTTTTCCTTTTCCGTTTTGGATAGTTTCTGATCAATAAAAAATTTACCAAGCTTCTTTTTTTTCTGCATCCCGAGCGGATAAAAATAATCACCTTGTTTCCATTTGCGGAGAAAAAGTGGAAATTTTATCTCTTTGGCATCAAGTGTTGCAATTTTATTTGAGGTTTCCGGTTTCAAGCCATGCCTGCCGGCCGGCAGGTTTTTAGTTTCCAATTCTTCAAGGAGAACAATTCCGTTTTCAAATCTTATTTTCTTATCACCTTTTTCGATTAAAATATGTTGTGCTGCTTCTGATTGGACCGGCGCAATAATAAGCCAGTTGCGGTTTTTAATGATACGATATAAATCAGAAACGATATAACTTCCGTTTTCCGCATCAAACAACTTTTTAACTTCATCCACTTGGGCAGCATGAAAGTTATAGAGCTTAATGATTTCCCAAATGATCGTATTTAGTGGTTCACTCTTTTGTAATTTAAGAATAGGGACATGCACTTCATTTCCTTTCTGCCCGCAAAGTTTTTTTATCTGCTGCTGAATTGCCTGCTGATATAAAATTTCTGCTTCCTTCAACCGGGTGATGTTGCGCAGCAGATTTTCTTCAACGTTCGGAAACACTTCTTTGATCGCCGGGATTACTTGCAGGCGAAAAAAGTTTCTTGTGTATTTATCCAGTGTATTGGAAGTATCCTCAACCCATTCCAAATGGTTTTCTTTGGCATAGATCATTAGCTCTTCTCTTTTTGCAAACAGCAAGGGACGGATGATCTTTCCCTGTTTTGCCGGGATTCCATGAAGACCACTAATGCCAGTTCCACGAAAAAAATTTATAAGCAGTGTTTCAATATTATCGTTTGCGTGATGGGCAGTAGCGATGTGAATGGTGAATGGTGAATTGTGAGTATTTTGTTTCTTGCTCACTACCGACAGTTCACCACTTACGATCTCATTAAACCATTTATATCTCAACTCCCTCGCCGCTTCCTGTATCGAAATTTTATTTTGAGAAGCATATTGTTCTGTATCGAACCTATTTACTAAAACTTCTTTTCCGTATTTGTTTTGCAGTGATCTTACAGATATCTCATCTCTTTCACTCTCTTCTCCTCTTAGTTGAAAATTGCAATGTGCGATCACAAAATCAAATCCTGATTTAGCAACAAGGTCGGTCAATACAATGCTGTCAACGCCACCGCTAACCGCAAGTAACAGTTTGCAGTTTGCAGCTTGCAGTTGATTAAATTGCCGTTTCCAATTGTCCTGAAATTTTTTTAACAGACTCATAATGTCATCAATAATTACTCAAGCCAGAAGATGCCTCCTTCGTCGGCATGACAAAAAATTTCACACGGATGCCGCTAGTCACAGCTTGTCATTCCGACGCAGGAGGAATCTATAATTATTTTTATTTAGATAAGCGACATTTAATTATAGTCAGTATTTCTTCTGCATCTCATCATAAAAAGACTTCACAACGAAAAATGCCTTTTTCTTTTTGCCTGTCTCGGTGTATAAGCCCTTTCTGTTCCATCCCTGCTGGTAAACATCGTTCAATCTTTTTGGTGAGCGAAAATCTATTAATATCCACGGGCAGGTGCCTCTTAAACCATCAATAGTGGTCAACAGCCTGAATTGATTTTTATAAATGGCTTCCTGGAACTCTTCACTAAAACGTGTTTCAGCATCTGCATGGAAACCGCCCAGCGCGCCTCCTCCAAATTCACTAACAACAACAGGTTTATTGTAATCTGTTTTAAAATGATACTTGTCAATATTACCAGGCGTATCTATATACCAGCCGTAATATTCATTAAAACTTACGATGTCAAGCTTCCTGCCAAGCGCATCACTCAGCTCCACTGTATTATTTCCTGCATTGTGGGCAAGCAATGCTGCAGAAACTAATCGTGATTCATCCAGTGCATGCACATGGTCTGCCAGGCGCTCCATAAAATTTTCTCTTGCATCGATGGCTGGTGTTTCATTTCCTATCGACCATATTATCACACTTGCGCGATTTTTATCTCTTGCAATTAATTCGCTTAATTGATTTTTTGCGTTGTTGAACGTCGAATCATTTGTCCAGTCTATATCCCAGTATACAGGCACTTCTTCCCACAACATCAGGCCCATTTCATCGGCAAGTTGTGAAGTATATTCATTGTGCGGGTAATGAGCAAGCCTTATAAAATTGCAGTTAAGTTCTTTCCCCCATTCAAGTAACATTTTCAAATCGCCCTTTGAACGTGGCCTTCCTGGTATCAATGGATTTTCTTCATGCAGGCAAATACCTCTTAAGAATATTGATTTACCATTGAGCAAAATATCTTTTCCTTTTGTTTCAATTGTTCTAAAACCGATATGTTCTTTTACAGTATCTGTTTCGCTGCCGATAAACACATCATACAATTTTGGATTTTCAGGAGTCCAGTAAGTGAGATTTTTTACAGGCAAAGAAAAATTTGCTTTGCCGTTTGCATTTGTGATGGCTGTTATTTGTAATCCTGCCTCAGGAATCTGAATATTTATTTTTTGAGAAGAGTGCGTTCCATCAAGTTGAATATATCCTGTGATTGTTTTCAGATCCCCCTTTGCTAATTGGATTTTATAATCATTGATAAACGTTCCCGGCATTTCTGCGAGTACTACATCTCTTGTAATGCCACCATAGTTCCACCAATCGAAATTTAAAGTGGGCACAGATTCTTTATGCCTTGTGTTATCCACTTCAACTACAAGAAAATTATTTCCGTTTTGTAAAACGTTTGTCACTTCAAATTGAAACGGTGTAAAGCCGCCGACATGTTTTCCAAGCTCGGTTCCATTTAAATAAACACGTGCCTCATAATTAGCTGCGCCGAAATTGAGGAAGTATCGTTTACCTTGCTCAGGTTGAACATAGAAGTCGTGTTCATACCAAATTGTTCCTTCGTAATACAATAATTTTTCATCCTGGGAATTCCAATCGCCCGGGACGGTTAGCGTGGGCGCAGCCTCAAAATTATATTCTGCCAGGTCAGATTTTGATTGTTGTTTTTTGTTCAGATAAAATTTTGAACCTTCACCTGTTTTGTATGGATCAACAATATAGTGCCAGCGGCCGTCGAGATTATAAATGCTTCTTGCTTTAATGTTTTGAATGAAATTAACCTGCGCTTTTTCATTTGAAACAATTGCAACAAGCAAAATAAAAAGAAAGAAAATTTTTTTCATACGGTTAAGCATCAGCATTTTGTTTTTATAATTTGGAGTGAATCGTATCGAAGTATATGGCAGGGCTATTCTACTCTTGCGCCAAGCCTGTTTTTAAAGTAGTCAAGGTATTCATGCTGTTTGTCGGGATCAAGCGGTAAAACTCCTTTAGGAGAAACAAAAACATTATAACCCCTGACTCTCAGCTCATACACTGCAAATAAATCACAGATATCGGTACATACGCCTGCAACTTCCACTATTTCCGGGTTTAATTCTTTTAAGATTTTTTCAAGCTGCGTGTTTAAGAAAATGCTTAGCG
Organism: Chitinophagaceae bacterium; assembly: GCA_036558585.1. Classification (GTDB taxonomy): domain Bacteria; phylum Bacteroidota; class Bacteroidia; order Chitinophagales; family Chitinophagaceae; genus DATBFI01. Next base: position 2,724 of record DATBFI010000205.1, on the reverse strand, counting down.
TGTTTTTTGTAAGGACGGTTGCGTTATTAGCTAAAGGTTTTAATTCATCGACAATTTCTGCTTCCGCTGTTCCTTTCATGCAATGCGGAGGATAAGGATTTCCAATTTCAGGGTCGGTCATTAAATGGCTGTCGCACACAAAAACCACTTTGCCGTTCTCTTTCAAAATTTCTTCACCTCTTGATAAAATATGTTTTTCAATATCCGCTGTTGAACCAGGTAATGAGAGAGGGTAACCCCGTCTGCAAAATCCATTCAGCATGTCAACGATAATTAGAACTTTCATGGTTATTAATTGAAGAAGTAAATGTTAGCAGCCGTATACAGCACAATTATCATCCTAATTTACGGAACAGTGTTTGCATTATTAATACCGAAAGCATTTCTTCATTTAAATATAGCACCTAAATGAAATGCATAGTTAAAATTATTCTGGTGCTGATCTTATGCAGCGTTTTAATAACAACACCTCACAGATTGCGGGCACAGGAGTTTTGGATAAGCCTGCAGGTTTTTTACGATCAGTTAAGCCCTTACGGTCAATGGGTTGATTATCCTCAGTATGGGTATGCGTGGATTCCTTCACTGGATGAAACATTTATGCCTTACGCAACTGATGGTCATTGGGTTTTAACAGATTACGGCTGGACATGGCTATCAGATTATGACTGGGGATGGGCTGCTTTTCATTATGGCCGATGGTATTACGATCCCTATTACGGATGGATATGGATGCCTGATACGATGTGGGCACCTGCATGGGTTGCGTGGAGAGAATCAAGTGGCTATTATGGTTGGGCACCTTTAGCTCCGGGCGTTAATGTATCAGCAAATTTTACAAACTATGACATTCCGGCTCAACAATGGGTGTTTGTGAGAAGCGACGATATTGTAAGATCTGACATTAATCACTACTATATTAACCGAACAGAAAATGAAACCATTATTAAAAACACTGCGATAATAAAAAATACTTACATAGATAGAAGCCGGAACATCACCTACATAGCCGGTCCTGATAAAAATGAAGTTCAAAAAATTACAGGCAAACCTATAAAGCCTGTTCCTATAGAAGAAACCCGCAAGCCTGAGCAAAAAGTGAACAATGATAAATTCGTAATTTATAGGCCACAGGTTAAAAAAGAAGATAACAGCAACAAAGTGCCCGCACCTGCAAAAATTGTCGCTTTAAAGGATGTAAAGAAGAGTGCGCCACAAAAAGAAATTGCGCCGGCCGGTAACAACCAGGCGATTCAACAACAGCAGAAAAATAACCAGGGTCTAAATCGTTTGGATTCGGGAAATAAAAAAGTAATTCAGCAGGCAAGAAAATCTGAAAACACAAACCCAACTAATAAACCGGATCAGCAGCAGGAAAAGAAAGCGCAAAAAATAAACCCGGTGAACAAGCAAAATCAGCAGCAAGTGAAACCTAAACCAAACCCTCAAAATATGCCTCAGCAAAAACCAAAGCCAAAGACAGTTCCTCCAAAGCCCCAACCTCCAAAACCTCAACCTGATACTGCGAGGCGTCCTCACTAGAATCGGGAGAGGTGTAGTAAATATTTTCATACTTTTCAGAACGCCATGAGCCTGTTCTATAGTTTAAAAAAACTGCTATATAAAATTTTGTAAACAAAAACTTAGTATGAAACTTGTATCAAAATGTGACAACTTCCAACTATGAATTCAACACCCATTGTTTTTCTGCTTTCTTTGCTGGATAATGATTTTTATAAATTCACTATGCAGCAAGCGGTGATCAATTTGTTTCCAAAAGCAAAGGCACGTTACCATTTTATTAATCGTGGTGATCATTTGTTCCCCGAAGGATTTGCCGAAGCGTTACGCCATTCAGTAAATGCAATGGCCGGGTTGCAGCTAAGCGGCGCAGAAAAGCAATTCCTCGCAATTACCTGTCCTTATCTCGAACCAACTTACCTGGATTTTCTTGAAGGCTATCGTTACAATCCTTCTGAGGTGGAGATACAAGAGGAGAACGGTCATTTGAATATTACTATCAGCGGTTATTGGTATCGCACGATTTTATGGGAAGTACCATTGTTGTGTATTGTTTCAGAACTTTATTATTTATTGAACCATTCACAACGGGTAAGCGATGGAGAAGTAAGCAATTTTGCAAAACAAAAAATAGAGAGATATAATACATTGGGTGTAACTATCGCAGAGTTTGGCACACGCAGAAGACACTCATATAAAGTACATCGATTGGTAGTAGCGGCATTAAAAAAATATGGAGATGTAAGTTTTGTTGGCACAAGCAATGTGCACATGGCTATGCTGAACCAGACAAAACCGATAGGCACACATGCGCATGAGTGGTTCATGTTTCATGCGGCAAGATACGGATATAAAATGGCCAATACACTTGCGCTGGAACATTGGGTAGATGTGTATCGCGGCGATCTTGGCATTGCTTTGTCGGATACTTTTACTTCCGATGTTTTCTTTCAACAGTTTGATAAAAAATTTGCAAAGTTGTTTGATGGTGTACGGCACGATAGCGGCGATCCGCTAAAATTTGCTGATCAAACAATAGAGCATTATCAAAAGCTGGGAATAGATCCTTTATCAAAAACAATTATTTTTTCGGATGCGCTGAATTATGAAAAGGTAGCACGCATCACAGCACACTGTAAAGGAAGGATCGGTGTTTCATTTGGGATAGGAACCAATTTCACAAATGATGTTGGATTAAAGCCG
>DATBFI010000204.1:0-3279 GCA_036558585.1 Chitinophagaceae bacterium | reverse complement strand
GCCACTTTTATCGGGGATGGCATTTCCAAAAAAATCCCTGTTGCCCATGTCCTGCAAAGCCATACCGGTATTGATGCCAGGTGAACCCTGTTTTAAATTGAATTGTGTTACAGGAAAACCTCTTTCATGGTAAGTTGGATCTTCAATCATTGGATTTGTATATTGACTATGGGTTTCCTGTTTTGTATTTTGTTGCCATTCTGCAAGAGAGTAATAAGTTTTATCTTTTCGTTGCCATACGGAAATTGTATTATCTGCCAGCCAATAAATATTGTTATCACATCGCATGGTATCGCTCTTAAGATATACCAAGTGCTTTCTTTTTGAATAAATAATATTGTTTGTAAAAATATTTTGGTTAATGCCTGTAAAATCGGCATCTATTCTTACATCAGGCGTATCAACGGCAGCATTCCAGTAACTGGTATTGTTATAAATTTTTACACCGTTAAGTAACCCGCCGTTCCAGGTAAAAACAAAAAAATCTCCCTGCCATGCAAAAGATGAATCCCTTCCGTTATTGGAAAGGATATTATAACGCACCGTCGCATTTTCCGTAGGGAAAGAAGAATCGGCGCCAAAAACAGATACACCATAACCGGCGCAGTCATGCCCGTAGCAATATTGCACGGTGCTGTTCTTTTGCCAGAAATCAATATCAAAAGCTCCGGCATCACTTGTTCTTCCCCGCACATCTGATGCTTCGCAGAATTGGATGGTACAGTTTTCTGCATCAAAGAACCACGCACCTAAACCACCGAGATTTTTTCCCGGATAATTTGGCCATGCGCCATTCCTGTACATTACACAGTATTCAATAAAACTGTTTTGCACGCCATTCATGCGAATACCGTCTGCCGATGAATATTCTGCTGTGCAGTTCCTTATATAGTTGGCATTTCCTCTTGCATCGTTTGCTTTTCCCGATGTTATGCTGATACATGTCCAGCGGTAATTATAACGAACAGTGCAATTGTTTATCACAACATCATTAAACACTGAACTGCCATAAAAAGCTGGCATTCCGTCTGTTCCAAGACTGCTGTTTGCAATAATTATTCCCCCTGTAGTTGTAGAAAAATCCCATGCGAGTTTTGTCGTATCGCCAATATCATGCACATAACAATTTGTTATCCTGAAATAATCCATCACCAAATTATTTTTGGTACAGCCAATATAAATGCCTGCTTTATCGCTGCCACTCGTTTCAATATCTGAAATTTCCCAGCTCTGTGTATCCATTAACTGCACCGAATAGTCGAAACCTGCAGAGCTTATGATTGGTCTTCTACCGGTTCCATAAGCGCTACATATTATCGGTTGCGATGCAGTACCCTCACCCTTTAAGTGTAATGAGCCTTTAAAGATTTGCCCTCTCTTTAAAAATATTTTATCTCCCTGCTCAAAAAGAGTATTGTTTAATTTGTCCAATGTTTTCCATGCCTTACCGGCACTATGTCCATCGTTATTATCGTTACCATGTATGTTATCAACATAGTAGGTATGGGCATTTGCATAAACAGCATAAAACTGCATCATCAAAACAAGTAAAGTTGTTCTTATACGAAGTTTAAAAAACATAAGATGAACAATCTTTTAGACAAATAATGTTAATGGTATTTTTAAGAGGTCAATATTTAATAAGTTCGCTTTGTGTGCTATTAAAAATACTCTATGTTTTCAAAAAAATCCATTATGATTCTATTGCATTCAAACCCGGGTTTGAAAAAATCTTTTTATAAGTATAATATGCATGCCCTTCGACAACTCAGGCAGGCAATGATTGTTCGCTTTTCAGACAATAACTTACCAGGCTGCTTATCGAAGCCTTAAGAACAGAATTAGTTTCAGGCAAAGTGAGTCACGACTAAGCCCCCGGGATGACACAACAGGCGTCGGTTTGCATTACAAGAACGAGTCAATAACTGAAATTCTTTTTTACTCCTTTCTTTAAACCAACTGTGAGAATTAGTTTAATTTTAAAATTCAGATTGTTTGCTAAAACCTGGAACATGCTTAATAATTCTTCAGGATATTGCGATGATGCTTTCCGCGCAATTTTCAACAATTATAAGAACAGGCTTTATGGTTATGTATTAGCCATCTCTCATTCTCATTATGCCGCCGAAGAAATTACACAGGAAGTATTTATCAAGTTGTGGATATGCCGGGATATATTGGACAGGGTTGACGATCCTGACGGTTACATTTTTACGATGGCGCGCAATAAAACACTTAATCATTTACGAAAAGCCGGTAATAATGCAAAACTTTTGACTGAGTTAAAAAATGCAATGACCACCGAAAGCAACACTGAACAGAATATACTTTTACATGAGTATGAAAAATTTTTGCATGAAGCGATTGCTTTACTTTCACCTCAGCGTCGTTTGGTATACCAGTTAAGCCGTGAGCAAAATATGAATCATAAAGAAATTGCAAAACATCTCAACCTCTCACGCAATACTGTAAAAAATCATATTGCAGAATCGTTGCGCATTATCCGCAATCATTTAGGCAAATATATTTCCACAACATTGTTGCTACTTATTTTTATTACCTGCTAAAAAATTTCTTTCTGCGCATTAGTCCTATCCTTATTCTCATGTGTCTTGCTAACTAACCGCTGCATGATAGCTACGGATATTTTCCTGGTAACCGGCAACATTACTACCATATCGTTTGGTGTGCCTGTCACAAAGGAACGATTCGGATTTTTACGAATCATAACTGCTTTTGCTCATGAAAAATGAATTGCGATTACAATTGCTTTTTAATAAATATCTCCAGCGTGGATGCACGCAAGAGGAGATAGAAGAATTAATAGCATTATTGCAACAAACTGAGGCGGATAAAATTTTGAATGAACAAATGCTCACGCTATGGAAACAGGTGAAAGAAGGCTCCGTAGAATATCCTGTGGATTGGGATAAAATGTATAATAGAGTAACCCATACTGAGGATAGTCTTTTATTGCCGGGACAAAGAAAAAATTCAATTTCAAAATTCTGGTATGGCGTTGCGGCAATAATTATACTTTGCATTTCGGGGATTACAATTTACATGAACAGTGCTAAACCTGTAAACAATAATAAACCGTCGATAGTAAATACGATAACCCCTAAACAATCCCCATCCTACGATCCAAAACAAACCATTCATTTACCGGATGGCAGCACGGTTGTTTTAAACACCGGCAGCAATCTCAATTATCCGCCTGTATTCAATGGGATAAACCGGGAAGTCTATTTATCCGGTGAAGCCTACTTTGATATTAAG
>DATBFI010000203.1:0-5936 GCA_036558585.1 Chitinophagaceae bacterium | reverse complement strand
AAGAATTAATTTATCATCAAAATCCTTTACTGCCCGCGCTATGATTGCTGCAAGTGTTTTGTCTCTTGCCGACATATTATACAATGCGCCATGAGGCTTGATATGATGAATGGTTGTATTAAATGAATCTGCTATTTTTTTTAAAATTGTTAACTGTTCGGTAATGAGGTCGTAATAGTTCGCCCGAAGTAAGTATATCTCTTTTCGCCCAAAATTTTCTTTATCTGCAAAGCCCGGATGAGCCCCGATGGCAACGTTATGGTGTAAGGCAAGTTCAATTGTTTTTTTCATGATGTCTTCATTGCCGGCATGATAACCGCACGCAATATTTACCGAGCTGATATAAGGCATTATATCCGCATCGTAGGGCATGCCTTCGCCCATATCACAATTGAGATCAATAGTAAGCATCAGAAGAAAAAAATCGTCTTAGCTGTAAATTAATTGTATCCTGCAGCTGCTGCAAATATTGTTGTAGTTCGATGTATAAATATTCAGCTTCGGAATGATTGAGCAATTTAAATTGAACAGTTTCATTTAATGGGGTCTGCGCAAGCTTTGGCATATCAGCACTGATTACATGCGCAATTTTTGGATAACCACCTGTTGTTTGATGGTCTGCCATTAAAATGATAAGATTGCCCGAGGGTAATAATTGAATGGTCCCTCTTGTTACAGCCGATGAAATCAGCTGCTTATTATTTAACGCAGTTAGTTTATCGCCATGCAAAGAATAACCCATGCGGTCGCTATGGGCAGTTATATAAAAAGTTGAAGATTCAAATAATTCTTTAGCATCATTACTCAATAATTCGTATTCATTTCCTTCAACGCAACGTATTTTTTTAGATGAATAATAAATTGGTGATGTATCAGCGTTGACCGGAAGCACGGCAAAATTATTTTTTATGGTTGAAAAAATAAATTGAGTGATCTTTAAGTGCAGCATATCATTTTTTTTCAATGCTCTTCCCTTGTAACCACCGGCTGCAGCTTTTATATTCGTGCTGTAGCTGTTGAGCCAGTAGTCAATATCCCATCCGCCATAAACAGCCAGGTAACATCTTGCGCCGTGCCTGTATTGCGTAAACTGTAAAACAGAACCTTTAGAAATAATAACGGCTGTATTTACCGGTATTGAGGTATTGTTAATTGTTGCGTGAAAATCTGCTCCTGATAATGCAACCATACAATCGTTTTCAAACAAAAAGGAGGATGCCGGAAAATGAAGCTCTATCACTGCTTCCTCTTTATCATTTCCTGTAAGCATATTTGCAACAGTTGCGGCCACAAAATCCATTGCACCGGAAGGATTAATGCCCAGGTGCTGAGACCCATATCGACCACCGTCCTGTATTGTATCCAGTAATCCGGGTTTAATAACGAGCACACTCATTGCTAAGGCTTAAGTTGTTTAAACTCCTGCAGGCTTATAGGAACAAAATTTACTTTATCTCCGGGCTTCAGCAAGCAAGTCTCTGTATATTGTGTATTGAACATCATCATTGGTGTTTGACCAATGATATTCCATCCGCCGGGTGAATCAAAAGGATATATGCCTGTCTGAAAATCAGCAATGCCAACGCTTCCTGCGACCACATTTTTTCGAGGTATATTTTTTCTTGGTGTGGCAATTTTATTATTCACTTTACCCATGTATGGAAAGCCCGGCATAAAACCAATCATATATACGCGATAGGTTACAGAAGAATGCAGCCGGATGATTTCTTCAACGCTTAAACTTTTTTGTTCAGCCATTTCTTTCAGATCAATGCCCAGCGAAATATCATAACATACAGGGATCTGTACAGTTTTTCCTGTTTCAGGTTTATACTTATGGATGTGTTGTAAAGCCTTCTCTATTTCATGGTGCATATAATTTAATGCGGAAATTGTGTTATCATGGTTGTGTATTGCCATTATATCATATACAACAGTAACCGAAGTATAGGCAGGAATAATATCTTTTACTCCTGTAATTTTTCTCTGTTTCAGACAATCAAAAAAAGAGATTGCCTGTTGATTAATATCTTCATCAATTGTATCACCAAATGCAACAGTTATTGCGTGGTCTCCGAGGGGCAATATTCTTACTGGCATGTAATGAAGGTATTGTAATTATTTTTGGATGGTTGAGGCAACAACATCACACAGCTATAATCTCTGAATAATGAACTTTATAGAACAAAGGAAAAATGTACAATAGCAAAATTTACCGTCTTAGAAAATATTTGACTGGGTACCAGTAATAAAAAAGACCATTGCATACTTCCTGTGCAATAGTCTTTAAAAAAGATTTCAATCATCTCTTTTCATCAAGACGGAAAGATACTTTACATATTACACCAAAAGTTTTGATCTGGTTATTCTCTACTTGTACCTTAATATCTTTCACATAAATGGAGTCAATATTGTGTATCGTTTTTGATGCTTCCGCGAGTGCATTGCGAATGGCGTCGTCAATACCTTTCTCTGATGAGGCAATAATTTCAATGACTTTTACAATAGGCATAACGGATATATTTTCAGGTGAAATAAAAAAAGTTAGCCCAATAAAAGTAGGAAAATATTATTGAGACTGGAGTTTAAATATTTTAATTAATTATGTACCCGGCTCTTGAATTACAATTCACATCTTTCCGATTTTAGAAGAAAATCGGGGGACTTGGTGCTGTTTTCTAATTAACATTTTTAGATGCAATTTTCTCAATTATTTCTTATTCCGTATTTCTTCAAGCCTTGCCACATCAAAATAATCTTTGTCGCGGTGAGCTTTTAATTTCATATCTTTTAAAAAATCGTAAGGGACAAATTGCATAGATGTCCCCTCTTTAATTTCAAATATTTCCTTTTTGTTGTAGGCTTCATCAAAGTTTATTGTATGATGGACAAAAGTGAGGAAATCTAAAGAAGCATTTTCTGATCCTACAGTCGCTTTAAAAGGGTGAGTAAAATCTTCTTTATAAAGTGGGGCAACTTCTTGTTCAGAGTAATTCATACACAATAAAGTATTAATAAAGCTTTTCTTGTTTTCATTGGTCGGTTCAAGCCAAACATCCATATCATTTGTATTTCTATTGTAACCGTAATAATTTACTGCATAACCACCGATGAGCATATATTTCAGATTATTTTTTCCCGCACAAGAAAGAAACAGAAGAAATTCATTATTTAAGATACTCATGATGTATGGTGATAGTTCTTTTATCAGAAGCTGCCTTATGAAAGGTTTGAGTAAATTGTTGCATTTTTAATAAAGACATGAATCTTTCCATGACAGTAGTTTTCCTCATCTGCTCTAAATGATATGCTTCCTGCTCCTCAAACGTTTTAAAGATCTTTATGGTGCGTTTTTCTTCCATTTTAAAAACTCCTGTTTTCTCTTACCCAGTTTGTAATGTAGTCAGCTATTTCGCTCGTGTTTGTTCCGGGCGCAAATAATTTGCCAACACCCATTTTATTTAATGTTCTCATGTCATCATCGGGAATAATACCACCACCGGTAAGGAGCACATCATCCATTTCCTTTTCTTTCATCAGTTGAAGAACCTTTGGAAAAACGGTCATGTGGGCACCGCTTAGAATGCTTATGCCGATGGCATCTACATCTTCCTGTAATGCCGCATTGACAACCATCTCCGGTGTCTGGCGAAGACCTGTATAAATTATCTCCATGCCTGCATCCCGTAAAGCTGTTGCGATAACTTTGGCGCCACGATCATGGCCATCCAAGCCAACTTTTGCAACCAAAACTCTTATAGGTCTTTGCCTTCTGACTCCCTCCGGAAAGGAACTTTTTATTTCATTGTCCATGAAAATTTGTTTGCTTTACAAAAGTAGAACTATTTGAGAGTTAAATATGGTTATGCATGTATGAACAGGAAGCTAAGATGTCCAATGATCTGCGGTTGAACGTACCTTCCCGGGGACACCGCGCAAAAGCGCGATACTGCAATACCGGGACCTGCAGCAAAAAAATCAATAAAAAATTTTTGACCTAATATTTAAACTGTGCCTTATCATCTTTTATTTTTTCTTTGAACATTTGATTGAATGCTTCATTTGCACCCTTTAACGTGATAATGAGAGACCCCCGTTCTCTTGCATATGCATTGGTTACGCTATCATTTACGGCAGCATATTGAAAGTCTTTTATAAAGTCATGCTGCATCTCCTGCTGATCATCCGTTACCAGGATGATGTTATCAATATGCATGCTATCAGGCAGCCAGTATAAAAAGCTTGCATTATCACTATAGGCATACGGCAAATGATACTTTTTAGCATAAAAATTCGCTGCTCCTGCCTGCCCATAATTATCACAAAACAATATGGTATGCTGTTTTTCGGCATTATTGAGCCTTTTGTATGCAGTTGCCACTTTTTGTATCATCTCTTCCCACCCAAGCATGTCTGAAAAATCCTGCGGCAAAGGATGATATTGCAGATCTTCCCATTTTAAAAGATTTGTCCTGGAGAATTTCATTGTATTATAATAATGGTCAAGCTTTTCCGGTGAGGCAACCGGCAATGCCGCAGGGACTAAGGGAAGACCAAGAATAAAAATGAGCAGCACAAAAACGTATCTTAAATATTTTCTGTCTAATGTAAATTGTTCAAGATGAAAAGAGCCGAATGCGAGCAGCATAGGGTATACGCCGATCGAATAATAATTTTTTCCATGCAGTACAATCAGCAATATGATCACGAAGATGTAGGCCCAGGCAGCAAAACGATATGGTCTGCCTTGTTTTGTAAATGCAGCAAACCAAAAACCCGCCATCCACACAAACACACATGGCAGGTTCATTAATACCTGGTCAATAAGAAAACCTGGTGTATCTACATACTGCAGTTGCGTTTGCTGCAGTTCCCTCATGTGAAATACCACCGGTAAATGATTTTGAAATTGCCAAAGAATGTTTGGAAGAAGAATAAGAAAACCAATGATCGCTGCATACCAGAAATGTTTATTGAATAAGATTTTTCTTTGTGGCGTAAATAATAACCCGGCTGCAACACTCACAATAAAAAATGCAATAGAATATTTACTCATCATTCCCAGCCCTGCACTAATGCCAAATATATAGAGCCATTTATTTTTTGCTGTCTGGATGTAACGAATGGTGCTGTAAGCAAGCATCGTCCAGAAAAATACTTCAAGAAAATTTGGCTGAAACAGATAAAATAAGCGCAGGTAAACGCCGAAGATAAAGGGAAGAAAAGCGAGAAACAACGCGAATGATCTGCCACCAAAAGACAAAATAATTTTTCCGGCAATAATGTAGGTAAGTGATCCAAATAATGATGGCCAGAACTTTATCCAAAACATTCCCTCACCAAAAAGATTTGTAAGCCATGCAAAAACTGACAGCAGCGGAGGCACTTCCATAAACCCCCAGGCCATATGGCGACCTTCTGCCAGGTATAAAAATTCGTCCCGGTGAGGTTCATAAAGCGGGCTTTGCAATAAAAAAGGTAAAATAAGTTTAACAAAAGCAAGTGAATATAAAAGCCTGTTGTCTTTTTGCATGTCGAAATATTAATTACAGGAAGTTACAACAGGCTTTTATTTTTAAAGACGGTTTTCGGCAAACAGGAGATAGCCGAATACCTATGACATATATATTGATGCTATGCCTGAAGTAAGCGCAAAGTATTTTTTATGCGATTTATAGTTTCTTCTTTACCAAGTATCGCTGCAATATCAAAAACACCCGGGCCAAACTTTCCACCTACAAGCATTATCCGAAACGGCAACATCAATTCTCCCGGTTTTAACTGGTGTGCCGCAGCCATTTCTTTAAACTCCTTTTCGAGCTGATCATGCTGCCATTGGGGAATAAGCTGGTATGCCCGTACAAGTTCAGTAAAAAATAATTGTTTTTGCTTATTCCATTTTGGCTGAACAGAAGCTATATCAATGATTTCAGGAG
>DATBFI010000202.1:0-3252 GCA_036558585.1 Chitinophagaceae bacterium | reverse complement strand
GGTCTCAAATTGTGACCTCATCACAAAAAAGAAGAAGAACTGATCTATTGCCTTATGCTTTTACTGAACACGGTATAACAATGTTATCGAGTGTTTTGAAAAGTGAAAGAGCTATCAAAATGAACATTGCGATTGTGAGAGCATTTGTAGCAATACGAAAATTTGTAATTCAATATGATGACTTATTGGATCAACTGAAAGAACTAAAGGATCGGGTCGGTAATCATGATGTCCAGTTGAATCAGATATACGATGCAATTGAAAACTTATTAGATGAACAAGTGGAAGATAAAAAATGGAAAGATAGAGAAAGAATAGGGTTTAAAAAGTAACAACTATGACCAAAAAATATTTTAAAGAATTAGCTGAATTCAATTTGTGGGCGAACAATATTGTTTGCAACTGGCTTGAACAAGTTAATGATGAACAATGGCAACAGGAGGTCGTCAGCAGCTTTAATAGTATTCAGGAAACAGTGCTGCATATTATAAGCGCAGAGAAAGTATGGTTGGAAAGATTCAGGAAGAATCCAAATCCGGTTTGGCTGCAAAAAGAATTCAAAGGAACGAAAGAGGAACATATTGAACTATGGAAGAAAAATTCAGAAGAGTTTAAATCATTTATGGACAATTTTGATGAGACGTGTTTGCAGACGAATCTTGATTTCAAAAGATTGAACGGAGATGCTTACTCCATGCCTTATTACCAGTTGTTTGCTCATGTGGTCAATCATGGAACGTATCATCGTGGACAATTGGTTACCATGTTGCGGCAGGTTGGATTTACAAATGTGGGTTCAACAGATCTTTCAGGATTTTACAGTAAAAAGTAAATTGTTCTTATTGTTGAAATATAACCAATTATATAAGAGTCATCTGAGAAAGAATTAAAGCGAGATACTTAATCAAAAGACGGACACAAAAAAAATTTTTTATGGAAGCAGTTCAAATAGTAAAAGAAGTTACAAAAAAACAAGAAGCTTCAAGTTCCCCTTTAGGGACGGAGAGGCTTAATATTTCCGGCTCCGAGGCAGTTTTAAAAGCGTTGATAGCCGAAGATGTGAAAACAATTTTTGGTTATCCCGGAGGCGCCATCATGCCGATATATGATGCGTTGTTTGATTATGAAGATAAAATTGAACATATATTGGTTCGTCACGAGCAAGGTGCCATTCATGCGGCGCAAGGTTATGCAAGAACATCGGGAAAAGTAGGTGTCGTATTTGCAACAAGCGGGCCCGGTGCAACAAATCTTGTAACTGGTTTGGCTGATGCGCAAATTGACAGCACACCTGTGGTATGTATCACGGGGCAAGTGTTTGCACATTTGCTTGGCACAGATGCGTTCCAGGAAACAGATGTGATCAATATTACAACACCTGTTACCAAATGGAATTACCAGGTAACTGACGCAACAGAAATTCCTTCTGTGTTAGCGAAAGCATTTTATATCGCAAAGAGTGGTCGTCCGGGACCTGTCGTGATAGATATAACAAAGAATGCACAGATACAAAAATTCGATTACCAGGGTTATGCACTTTGTAATCATATTCGCAGCTATCGCCCAAAACCAATCATTCGTAAAGAATATATTGAAGAAGCTGCGAAGTTGATCAACGAGGCAAAAAAACCATTTGTAATTTTTGGCCAGGGCGTACTACTTGCTGAAGCAGAAACTGAATTCAAAGCTTTTATTGAAAAAGGTGGATTGCCTGCGGCATGGACGATCCTTGGTTTAAGTGCATTACCAACAGATCATCCGCAGAATGTTGGAATGCTTGGTATGCATGGTAACTACGGGCCAAATGTATTAACAAATGAATGTGACGTGTTAATAGCAGTGGGCATGCGTTTCGATGATCGTGTTACAGGTCGCCTGGATAAATATGCAAAGCAGGCCAAAGTAATTCACCTCGACATTGATCCTGCAGAGATAGATAAAAATGTTAGATCAACTGTTGCGGTGTGGGGTGATTGTAAAGAAACATTGCCGATGCTTACAGAGTTGATCGAAAAGAAAGAGCACAGGGAGTGGCTGCAACGTTTTAAAGAACATAAAAGACAAGAAGAAGAGCTTGTTATTTATAATGAGCTTCATCCCACAGCAGACCAGATGAGCATGGGTGAAGTGATTGATGCGCTGAATGAATTAACAAAAGGCGACGCGGTGATTGTAACGGATGTTGGCCAACACCAGATGGTGGCATGCCGTTATGCAACGTTCACAAAATCCAGGAGCAATGTTACAAGCGGTGGGCTTGGCACAATGGGCTTTGCATTACCTGCCGCTATCGGTGCAAAGTATGGCGCGCCGGATAGAACTGTAATTGCAATCATTGGTGATGGTGGTTTTCAAATGACATTACAGGAACTTGGCACTATTATGCAGTTTGGCGCTGATGTAAAAATTCTTATTCTAAACAATAATTTTCTTGGCATGGTACGCCAATGGCAGGAACTTTTTCATTCAAAACGCTATTCGTTTGTTGATATTCAAAGCCCTGATTTTGTGACCATCGCAGAGGGTTATGGCATCGGGGGAAAATCGGTGAGCAATAGAAAAGATTTGAAAGCAGCCCTCAAAGAAATGCTTGAGCATAAAGGTTCATTCCTGCTTGAAATAATGGTGGGAAAAGAGAACAATGTATTCCCTATGGTGCCACAGGGATGCAGCGTGGCGGAGATAAGGCTAAAATAAAAGCCCTCTGACTTCCCCAACGGGGATGATTTAGAAAATTGTGAATAAATCTTGTCTTGTTTCCGAGATGCAATTACAATCATATTTAAAAGAAAACAGAATTAAAACATGAGTACAGATAAAAATAATGAGCGCACCTCGCCTCACTCTTCGCCGGCGGGCGGAGGTGGTGGCCGCAAAGAATTTACCATAACAGTATATACAGAGAACCAGATTGGCTTACTTAACCGTATTGCGATAATTTTTTCTCGTCGTAAAATCAATATAGAAAGTTTAAACACCTCTCCTTCTGAGGTTGATAGTGTGCACCGGTTTACTATTGTTATTAATGAAACAGAAGATGTAGTAAGAAAACTTTGCCGCCAGATCGAGAAACAGGTAGAGGTATTAAAAGCTTATTATAATACAGATGATGAGATCGTTTGGCAGGAACTCGCTTTATACAAAGTATCAACAGACGAAATTGCAGAGAAAGTAAAAGTGGAGAGATTGCTCAGGAAATATGGTGCAAGAGCAGTGGCCATTCGAAAAGATTACACTGTGTTTGAAACAACA
>DATBFI010000201.1:0-11209 GCA_036558585.1 Chitinophagaceae bacterium | reverse complement strand
TATCACCATTAAATCTTTCATTAAAAAATCCGTTAAGTGAAAATCTTTTTTGTGAAAATGAAGGAGCTGTAAACAACACTAACAATATCAATATTGCACATGAAATTGAATTAATACCAATACTCTTTGCTCTAATCATAGATATTTCCCGTATTTATTTCATTTTAAATATAATGAGGTACTTAGATGAAGTACCCCATTATAATTATTAGATAAACTGACGTTAAGCTTTGTAGCAGTTTCCATCATTTACACCACCACACAAACAATTTGTTCCACTTGCTTTACAAGTTTTATTTGTTCCGCATGAAGTGCCATCTGCAAAACATCCGCCAGAAGAACCAGCCATGATTTTTTTCATTTCATCACGACTTAATACACTTGAAATTTCTTTGAAATTAATTTTTTTTCTTTTCATGTTTGAAATTTTTAAATAATAGAATACTCCTCTCTCGTTTATAGCCCGAGAAATTATTGCGGCTCGCCCAATATGTAGCCTGCAGTGCCACATAAGGTCATTTGGGCATTTCTTTCAACTGACCTAAGGAGAAAGAAAATATTTTATATCAGAGACACTGTATACTTCTGGCAACTGAAACCCATTAAAAAAATAGGTTGGAGTAAATTCAATATTCAATTTATTGCACCACAAACCATGGCTTGAAGCTTTTTGTTTTGTTCATTAATCACACCATTTATTTTATATTTTGTAGCAAAGTCATCGTAATTTTTATCTTCGGAGGAATACCAATCAATTAAAGCTTGTTTTGTAACTTTTTCGTCACCTTTTTCAAAAATTGCTAATAAATGCCTAACAGGTGGTATTTTATGGTCATCAGGGTCAGTGCTGACCGTAAAAATTATTTGAATTTTCAAATTGGAAAAATTTGCTAATAATGTTTCAAGTTCACTATGAGCTTTAGCACATGGTTTACAATAAGGATTACATACTTTAATAAGGGTGTTAGCAGCATGAGGATTACCTAGAATTATACCTAAGCCCTCAGTATTTTGTGTTACTTGCTTTTGTGCAGTAAGCAAAGAATTAAAAATATCAGTATTATTTTTTAAACGTGCTAGTTCATATTTTTTTGTTTTTCCTTCATATTCTTTAAGTAAATGTGGTTTTAGAAAATACCAAACAGCAACAGGTAACATGAACAATAAAATAGGTTGGATAATTAAAAAATTAGGAGAAATCGTAGTTAAAAATTGATACTTTAAAAGCATGTTTCTTGTAAGACCGATAACAAATTCGCACAATAGCAAAACCTGTACTGTTAAGCAAAGACGACACCATTGTTTAACAACAAATCCTTGAAAATAAATAGAGAATATTATATAAGGTAAGGCAAATATATTTAGCCATATAATTATATAGAGAGATTCGGGGATTAAAGAAAGTGCAAGAAATCCTCCGGCAAAATAGAAAAAGCCTACTTCGCTCCAGCTAAGCCATGAAAAAATTTTTGCTTTATTCGAATTAAGAATAAAATTACAATTCATTTTTCCCTTAGTACTTGTACATATCTTTTGAAGTGTCGGATTATATTTGTCCACTTCATACCAAAGCAACAAACCACTAACAGTTATACCCATCATTTTACACAATAATAAGGCAATGTAACTTGTAATAAGATATGCGTTGGTTTCGCGTAGAAAAACTACAGTAACAACTGTCCATAATAAACCGCAGCCTGCTAAAATCCAAGCAGGCAAGGTTCGCATACTTTCTTTCTTTTTTTTAAGAGCATATCCTTTCTCTCCCGCTTCTTCCTTCGGTTCAGCTAACAATGCAATACCACTCCATGTATCAAGAAAACTTTGTTTATCCTGCTTTTGTATTTTATTGTCATCATTTAAAAACCAAATTTCACTATCTGTAATCTGAGTTACCGTTTTAAATTCCCTTCTCACATATGCAATAAATGGCAAAGGCATTTCATCTATCCTCTCTTTCTCAACATTAATAGCTGCGTTCTCTACTTGCCATTGTTTTAAACAATCACTTATACTTAACAGGCTGGGATAATTAGGATGTGATAAAATAGTTTCATTAACTGAACTATCTGTCACTTTTACTTTTAATTGTCGAAGCAGTTGAATAGTGGCAATAATTGGATGTTCATAACTGCGGAAAAAAGGGACAGGCATGGGTAAATTCTATTGGATTTTAAATAATTATAAGGATTATTAAAATAATGAAGGTAAAAATAGAGGGCTACATTCATTTTCCAAAATTTTCTATACACAAACATTTCAAGTGTCACTTGAGTTTTTCAAAAAAATTTTAATTATAGCAATTATGGATATTTCATTTCCTTATTTTTGATTTTTGTCGATATATAATCTCCCTGTGAAATAACATCATCCAATTTTAATATCATATGCACATCGGAGAACGAATAAAGAAGCTACGAATTGCTAAACATTTGAAACAAAGAGCGGTTGCCAATATGCTTGGTATTTCCTTAACGGCTTATGGTGATATAGAAAGAGGAAAAACAATTAATCTTACATTGCCGAGAGTTGAACAGATTGCAGGGGTCTTAAAAGTGCCTGCTACAACAATAATTAATGGCCATTCAAATACGACTGTTGCAGTCTTTGCTTTCAGTAGATCAATCACTCAAGAAAAAAAGCCGCATACAGGTATGCGACTCTTTTAAACAAACCAACTGTTCCTCAACTTCGGGCAAAATTTACAGGATTATTCTTTACTCAATTGTATAGTTCTTTTAATTGCCGGAACCTGAATTACTTCTTTCTACTTTAACAAAAGTGCCATCAGGAAATATGCTTTAAAACGTCTTCCATTTCTTGTAAACTCAGCCTCAAATTCCCTTCTTCCGTCTTCCCTTTCAACTGACCATTCAACATTCCTGGCATTAGGAAACATTGCACGAAAATTGTTTCTTACAGCAACAGGAACCTGCGATGCCGATATATGCCTGCTGTCATCACGTAATACTGTATAGCCGGCAGGACTAAAAAAAATCTTTCCCGCATAAGAAAAATAAGAAACTGAACCCACCTCATCGCTGCCAAAATTAATTTTTTCATAATGTGCTTTTTTAAGTGATAAAACTGATTGCAGCAAATTGTACGGTAATCGACTCCATGCAAATCGAAATGATCTGAAAAAGGAATTGCATAATCTCAACAAGAAAAAAAATAAATTAAACAGACTATAGTCTATTCAATGAACAATCACTTATAGTTGAAAGGACACGAAGATGTCAGGCAGTCTGCTGAAGTCAATGTACGGGTATGATTTGCTTCCACCTTCAACAGGCTCGCAGAGATACTCTACATTTAATGACATTGCGTTCGGTATTAAAATGATGCCACCTCGAACTGCAAGCGGAAGAGCGCTCTAAGCGCAGGAATTTCCGTTTTACCGTTACTTTTTCTTTTTGTTCTTTCCAACACATATCTTTGCCGCAAATTTAAGGACGAAGTATGAGGCTAAAAACTATGAAATTCTTTCTGGTAGCGGGTTTCAGCCTATTCTTGTTGATCTTTTCAAACGGCCTGTTTGCCCAGGATTCCGGGGGAAATGCTGCTGAAAACAAGCATGAATCTGAAAAAATCAATCCATCCAAAATTATTCTTGAACATGTTTCGGATGGCCATGAATTTCATTTCGCCACAATCGGTAATAAAGCTGTTACAATTCCTCTCCCGGTAATTCTATATTCTCCCCAAAAAGGTTTTTCTTTTTTTATGTCTTCAAATTTTGAACACGGGAAAAAAATTTATGATGGTTATCTTTTGATGAGTGAGGATTATTTAAAAGAACATGATCTTGAAGATGCAAAAAATTCCAAAGGTCAGCCCTTATACAAAGAAGGAACAATATATGCTGCTGATGCCAAGGGCCTGCCTGATCCAACTGTAAAAGTGTATGACTTCTCTCTTACACGTAATGCAGCGCAGATGCTTATCTCGGTTGTATTGCTGATATTAATTATGACCTCAGTTGCAAAGAAATATACCAAGGGACCCGGTGTAAAATCTGCTCCTACCGGTTTTCAAAATGTAATAGAACCTGTTATTACTTTTATTCGTGATGAAGTAGCAAAACCCAATCTTGGCAAAAAGTACGAAACTTATATGCCTTTATTGCTTTCTATATTCTTTTTCATTTTACTGAATGCTTTAATTGGTTTAATACCAGGTACCGCCAGCGTCACCGGTAATATTGCTTTTACCGGGGTTCTTGGAATTATTTCTTTTATAGTGATCTTATTTAGCAGCAACAGGCATTTCTGGGGTCATATTGTTAATCCCCCGGTTCCACTTGGCGTAAAGCCAATAATGATACCTGTTGAAATTATGGGTCTGTTTACAAAACCGTTTGCTTTGATCATACGTCTTTTTGCAAATATGATCTCAGGGCATATTATTATATTAAGTTTTATTTGCCTCATATTTATTTTCGGTGCTATGAATACTGCACTGGGATGGGGAACGTCACCATTTTTCGTATTACTTGTAGTGTTCATTTACATGATTGAGATATTGGTAGCTTTTATACAGGCATTCATTTTTGCCAATCTTACTGCGGTATTTGTGGGTATGGCCTTCGAGGGCGAGCATGAACATGCGGTACCCGGCCATGAAGATCCGGTAATAGTATAAAGAATTTTTAATTATAAAAATCAAGTATCATGAGTTTAATTTCAGTTTTATTGGCAGATGTGGTGCAACCCGGATTAGGTGCGATCGGTGCTGGTCTTGCAGCAATTGGCGCAGGTATCGGTATTGGTCAGATTGGTAAAGGTGCAGTAGAAGGTATCGCCCGTCAGCCTGAAGCTTCAAATGACATTCGTGCCAACATGATCCTTTCCGCAGCTCTTGTAGAAGGTGTTGCCCTTCTTGGTGCGGTAGCGGGTTTGCTAGCGGTGTTTACCGGTTAAGATTTGGCACGTCCGTCTTAGGCGGATACTGCATTCAAAGCACAGGGCGGCGAATGCAGTATTTTAAGCCCCGGGCCCCTAAAGGGGTTTGAGAACTTTAAGAGTACATTTTACTCATGAGCTAAACTTTCTGAACGAGTGCGACATACAATATACTTTGCACTCATGTGCGACTAATAATTTCAAAGTAAAACACATCCGCCTAAGGCGGAAGATGGAGGTTATATGGAATTACTACAACCGGGTTTAGGGCTGCTCATATGGAATTTAATCGGCTTTCTTATTGTATTATTTATACTCGGCAAATTTGCCTGGAAGCCAATATTGAAAAGCCTTAAAGAAAGAGAAACCGGCATCGCTGATGCGCTTGCTACTGCTGATAAGGTAAAAGCGGAAATGGCGCAGTTAAAAAGTGAGAACGAAGCTTTGCTGGCAAAGGCCCGTGAAGAGAGGGCCACTATACTCAGAGAAGCAAAAGACGCCTCAGATAAAATGATTGCCGAGGCCAGGGAAAAAGCCAAAACTGAATATGATCATATTATCACCGAAGCGCAGGACGCAATTGAGCAGCAAAAGAATGCAGCAATCACAGATGTTAAAAATATGATTGGTAAAATGGTGATAGAGGTTACAGAAAAAGTTATCCGTAAAGAACTGGTAAGTAAAGAAGATCACGAAGATTATATTATTAAACTGGCTGATGACCTTACTAACCCGAATGTCAGGAGAGCAAATTAGTTTAACTATTCACCATACTCGTTTTTTATGCGAAATAAATTAGTGGCTCAACGTTATTCGAAAGCTTTAATGGATTTAGCTATCGAAAGAAATGAGCTTGAAGAGACGAAAGCCGACATTGATTTTATTCGCACAATAGTTACACCGGAGCTGAGGATGGCATTGGCGTCGCCTGTCCTTACTGACCACCAAAAAACAGAAATTTTTAATGCTGTTTTTAAGGGCAACCTCCGGCCTCTTACCTTTTCTTTTTTTGATCTTGTTTTTTCAAAGAGGCGTGAACTTGTATTGCGTGAAATTGCAGATGAATTCTATGAGAAGTATCGTGAACTAAAAGGTATAGAGACGATAGAAATAACAACAGCAGTTGAAATTTCAGACGAGCTGAGGACACATCTGCGTGATCGTTTCCAGGCACTTCCAAGGTTTAAAAATAAAACAGTAGTGGTTACAACAAAAGTGGACGAAGACATCCTGGGTGGGTTCATCGCTAAAAGTCATGATATTTTATTTGACGCCAGCATTAAAAATGATCTGCAGTTTATAGGCAGGCAATTTCTTGAAAATCTGTATATACAAAGAATACGGTAATTGTAATTTTATAAACAACATCATAAATAAAATATTATGGTAGGAATAAAGCCAGATGAAATATCTGCCATACTTCGTGAGCAGCTAAGCAACTTTAAAACTGCAGCACAATTGGAAGAGGTTGGAACGGTTTTGCAGGTTGGTGACGGTATTGCGCGTATTTATGGGTTAAATAATGTGGGTGCGGGTGAACTTGTTGAATTTGAAAATGGTGTTAGGGCTATAGCATTAAATCTTGAAGAAGATAATGTAGGAGTTGTATTAATGGGTGAAAGCTCCGGGATAAAAGAGGGCGATACTGCAAAACGCACCGGTCTTATTGCATCAGTAAAAGTAGGTGAAGGCCTTGTTGGACGGGTAATTAATACACTCGGTGAACCGATTGACGGAAAGGGCCCGATCAAAGGTGAAATGTATGAAATGCCGCTTGAGCGCAAAGCGCCCGGTGTTATTTATCGTGAGCCTGTGAGAGAACCTTTACAAACAGGTATCAAGGCAATTGATGCAATGATCCCTATTGGCCGTGGCCAGCGCG
Source organism: Chitinophagaceae bacterium (assembly GCA_036558585.1). GTDB lineage: Bacteria > Bacteroidota > Bacteroidia > Chitinophagales > Chitinophagaceae > DATBFI01. The sequence continues at coordinate 4,423 of DATBFI010000201.1, read as the reverse complement.
AGTTGGTCATCGGCGACCGGCAAACGGGTAAGTCAGCAATTTGCATTGATACCATTATCAATCAAAAAGAATTTTATGCGGCGGGTAAACCTGTATATTGTATTTATGTGGCGATTGGCCAGAAAGCTTCAACTATTGCAGGCGTAATGAAAACACTGCAGGATAACGGCGCAATGGCCTATACAACTATCGTTGCTGCTTCTGCAAGTGATCCGGCGCCACAACAATTCTATGCACCGTTTGCAGGCGCCGCGATTGGTGAATTTTTCAGAGACACCGGCCGTTCTGCATTGATCATTTATGATGATCTTTCAAAGCAGGCTGTGGCATACCGCGAGGTATCATTATTGTTGCGGCGTCCACCGGGCCGCGAAGCTTACCCGGGTGATGTGTTCTATCTCCATTCCCGCTTACTGGAACGCGCTGCAAAAATTATTGGCAATGATGATGTTGCAAGAAAGATGAATGATCTGCCGCAAAACATTAAACATCTTGTAAAAGGAAACGGAAGTTTAACAGCATTACCTATTATTGAAACACAGGCCGGGGACGTATCTGCATACATTCCAACCAATGTGATCTCTATTACAGACGGGCAGATATTTCTTGAAAATAACTTGTTCAATTCAGGCATTCGCCCGGCAATTAACGTAGGTATTTCGGTAAGCCGTGTGGGTGGAAATGCCCAGATAAAATCTATGAAAAAAGTTGCTGGTACCTTAAAGCTCGACCAGGCACTTTACCGCGAAATGGAAGCCTTCTCCAAATTCGGCGGTGATGTTGATCCGGCAACAAAACTGGTACTTGATAAAGGTGCCCGAAACGTGGAAATATTAAAGCAGCCTCAATATCATCCGTTTCCTGTTGAAAAGCAGGTCGCAATAATTTATCTCGGCACACAAGGTTTGTTGCGCGATGTGGCCGTAAAAAAAGTAAAAGCCTTTGAAGAGCATTTTCTCATGGAAATGGAAAGCAAACTCCCCGAAGTGTTAGCTGAATTCAAAAAAGGTAATTTACCCGAAGATGGCCTCGCAAGAATGGTTGAGCTGGCAAAAAAATTAATGCCTGCATATAAATAAGTAAGTGGTTAAAAGTACAATGCGTGAGTAAGAAATAGCAAACGGCTCTGAAATTTCAGGGCCGTTTTTTAAGTATCATTCAAATCACCTCACTTCATTCTCTCTTTTATAAAGGCAACTTCTTTGGTGTATGCATCTTCCGTTGCCGTTTTATCATAGATCGGGTTACTTGGATTAGCAAATCCATGATTGGCATCATATTGATAGGTTATTAATTTCTTCCCTGCTTTTTGCATGTTCTGTTTAAATCCATCTACCACCTGCGGATTAATAAACTGATCCTTGTTTGCAAAAAAACCGATCACGTCACAATTCAGTTTTTTTAAACGTTCCGCATCTTTTTCGGGCATACCATAATACATAATACAACCAACAACCTGCTGGCCGCCCTCAATAGCTGTTTGTAAACTCCAGCCTCCGCCAAAACACCAGCCAATTGTAAACACTTTCGCATCAGCACCCACGTAACTGTATGCACCTTTAATAATGGCAAGCGCTCTGTCTGTTTTTACAGTTTGTACATACTTACCTGCATCTTCTCTTGTTGTTGCGATCTTGTTATCATAGAGATCCAAGGCAATTACATTCGCTCCAAATTCATCAGACAGTTTTTCACTTTCCTGCTTTATATAATCATTCAACCCCCACCATTCATGAATTACAAACAAGTAGTAGTTTGTATTCTTGTCGGTCTTTACCTCCCATGCGTGCGCATCCGTACCGCCAGAAACTTTGTATGTAATATCATGACCTTTAGCGCTCTTAAAAGTAAACGGAAGCGGATCTTCGTGAGACGTAATAAACGATTTGTCTGATGCAAGCATGGCAAATTCCTCCGTTGCTGTTGGCACACAGCAATTCATAGTGTGTTGCGCTTTGCCACAATAGCTGACTATTAATACAAATAGCGTAAAAGCCTTTTTCATAGTTTACAGTTTTAATTTATCAAGAGTTTGTAAATAACCTACTAAGTTAAATCCCTTCCTTCAACTGTAAATTTTTTCACATTCTTTCCACCTGAACTTTTTTGAGCCGGAAAATTGGCTTAGGTTTGCATGACCTCTCTGAGAATAATTCCTCTCCGCTAAGGTCAATATTTTAATTTAAGATTCTTTACGGCTAAACTTTTTGTGAACAAGTTTTTGTATTTGGCTGGCATTTCTCATTGATCGGATTCTAAAGCGTTTGTTCTTTTTGCCGCGGCACAATCAAGGGTATAAGTACCGATATCGTTATTCAGGCAAAGAGAAAAGATACAATGCAACAAATCCAATATCGGCAATCGGTTTGATTCAAAATAATAACCAACTTTTTAACAAGTGAATTAATTAACCATACATTATGGCAAAGTATATTTTTGTTACCGGTGGTGTAACGAGCAGTCTTGGCAAAGGCATTATCGCAGCTTCACTCGCAAAGCTGCTGCAGGCAAGGGGTTTAAGGGTCACTATTCAAAAATTTGATCCCTACATAAATGTTGACCCCGGCACTTTGAACCCATATGAGCACGGGGAATGTTATGTAACCGAAGATGGTGCTGAAACTGATCTTGATCTTGGACATTATGAACGTTTCCTGAACATTTACACTTCGCAAGCCAATAATGTAACTACCGGGCGTATTTATCAAACAGTGATCAATCGGGAAAGAGCCGGTGATTTTCTCGGTAAAACTGTGCAGGTGGTCCCGCATATCACTGATGAAATAAAACGACGCATGCTCTTACTGGGAAATGAAGGGAAATATGATATTGTGATAACAGAAATTGGCGGAACTGTCGGAGACATAGAGAGTCTTCCGTTTATTGAAGCCGTTCGCCAGTTGCAGTGGGAACTCCCGGAGGAAGATGTTGTTGTTATACATCTTACGTTGATTCCTTATTTACGTGCAGCAAAGGAATTAAAGACAAAACCAACGCAGCATAGCGTGAAAATGCTTAGTGAAACCGGGGTTCATCCTGATATAATTGTCTGCAGAACGGAAGAGCCGCTGGGCAATGATATTAAGCGCAAGATCGCCTTATTCTGTAATGTAAAACCTGAAGCCGTGATAGAGGCAATGGATGCACCAACCATTTACGAAGTACCGCTGGCAATGTTGCGCGAAAAGCTTGATATAATTTGTTTGCGTAAACTGAATATACACGCTGCCAAGGAACCGGATTTAGAAAAATGGAAAGAATTTTTAGATAAGCTGAAATATCCAAAAAGCAAAGTAACTGTTGGCCTGATTGGAAAATATGTTGAATTGCAGGATGCATACAAATCAATTCTTGAAAGCTTTATACACGCAGGCGCTTTAAACGATGTGAAGGTGCAGGTAGTGAATGTACATAGTGAATACATTACCCGGGAGAATGTAGCCGAAAAATTGGATACCCTTGATGGCCTATTGGTAGCTCCGGGCTTTGGTCATCGAGGCATTGAAGGAAAAATTATTGCTGTGCGATATGCACGTGAGAACGGGTTACCTTTTTTTGGAATTTGCCTGGGTATGCAAATGGCCGTGATTGAATTTGCAAGAAATGTTTTAGGATTGCCTCATGCTCACTCTACGGAGGTAGATCCAAATACATCAGACGCCGTTATCAACATGATGGAAGAACAAAAGAAAATAAAGATGATGGGCGGCACGATGCGTTTGGGCGCCTACCCATGTGAAATAACAAAAGGCAGCCTTGCTCATCATATTTATGGTACAACCCATGTGAGTGAAAGACACCGCCACCGGTATGAGTTCAATAATTCCTATCTTGATCAATTTGAAAGCAATGGCATGATAGCCAGCGGAATTAATCCTGATACGTGTTTAGTAGAGATAATGGAAATTCCGTCGCACCCGTTTTTTATTGGCGTGCAATATCATCCTGAGTTAAAAAGCACGGTTGAAAAACCTGCACCCTTATTTGTTCATTTTATTTCGGCAGTAAAAAAATATAATGACCAACGCAGCCTGGTAAAGAGCCCTCTGCTGCAAAGTGAAATAATATGACGCGTAGTGAACAGTGAGTAGTGAGTTTTTACATGAGTAAGAATGGATCACTCACCTGTATCCTTCTTTCTTTTTTTTAGAGGTGCATAAATTTTCCTCGCTTTTTCTATCAGCGACAAGAACTCGGTCTGTATGTATTCATTTGTATTTACAGCAGTTTTTGCAATCCTGGTAACATCGTCCCATGTATAATTTTTCCATAGATCAGATTGTTTTAATAAACCACCAAGCATTATTACTGCTGCAGCAAAGCGCAGGGAACTATCAGCATCTTTCAAAAAAGTAAAATTATTTTGAATCAAGTAAGGTAATGTTATAATCGTATCTTTCCCGGGAAGTTTGTAATGAAGACT
>DATBFI010000200.1:0-6116 GCA_036558585.1 Chitinophagaceae bacterium | reverse complement strand
GCGCCAAACGAATTTTATCTCCGTGTGTGGGTTTTGCCAATAAACCATTCTCTTTTAATTCCAGGCATAAATTCCATGCTGCCTGGAGATCCGGATGATCTATTACAATTGCATTAAGCAAGCCTTTACCACGAATAATTTTTAACAGCGGGGAATTTAATTTTTGCAGCTCATTGCGAAACAATTCTCCCATTGCAGCCGCATTTTCTGCCATGTGCTCATCTTTCAATACCTGCAAAGATTCAATGGCTACTGCACATGCAAGCGGATTACCACCATAGGTTGATCCATGTTCTCCCGGTTTAATGTTGAGCATGATGCTATTATCTGCAAGCACAGCGGAAACAGGCATTGTGCCACCGCTTAATGCTTTGCCGAGAATAAGTATATCTGCGCGCACATCTTCATGATCACATGCAAGCATTTTACCGGTGCGCGAAAGACCGGTTTGTATTTCGTCTGCTACAAAAAGCACATTATAATCAGTGCATAATTCGCGTACTCTTTTTAAATAGCCATCATCGGGTACAACAACACCTGCTTCTCCCTGTAAAGGCTCTGCAAGAAATGCGGCTACGTTATTATCCTGGAAAGATTTTTCCAATGCTGCAATATTATTAAAAGGTACCATTTCAAAACCTGGCATGTAAGGCCCAAAATCTTTATACGCAACCGGGTCGCTGCTAAATGAAATCACCGTGCTGGTTCGTCCATGAAAATTATTTTCACAAACAATTATTTTCGCTTTATTGTCCCCGATACCTTTAACGGCATAACCCCAGCGACGTGCAAGCTTGATTGCGGTTTCAACAGCCTCCACTCCTGTATTCATCGGCAATACCTTATCATAACCAAAATATGCAGTGATGTATTGCTCATATTCTCCAAGTAAATTGTTGTAAAAAGCTCTTGATGTTAGTGTGAGTCTTTTTGCCTGCCCGATTAATTTATTAATAATCCGCGGATGGCAATGTCCCTGGTTTACAGCAGAATACCCGCTGAGAAAATCGTAATAGCGTTTGTCATCAACATCCCAAACAAAAACACCCTCGCCTTTTTCAAGCACCACAGGCAAAGGATGATAATTATGTGCTCCGAACTGATCTTCTAATTGCAAATAATGCGCAGTGCGCTGCGATACTGAATGCGTTAGCATTATACAAATTTTTAAAAATGACGAAATGAAGAATTATAACAGATAAAGACAAAAGGAATTTTGTCTTCTTAAACAATCAGAAGTATCGGTGATCGAGAAAATCAAGATTGCGGTTGAGAAATTTCATATCATTGATTCGGTCGCGAAGATAAAAAATTTTGTATAAAAGAGTAAGTATTTTTGGGGACGTGCTTTTGTGCTACTATCACCTTGCGTTTCCCGGTTAATCGGGATCACTTTTACGTTCTTATCGCTGTTCAACAAGTATGAAAAAGATGTCGATAAACGTGAAACGTGATATTTTTTTTGTAAATCTTTATCGTTTTTCTGCTGTTTCACTTTTCTGGTTTCACCTTACACAGTAAAACCTATTGCAGATATCTTTCAAGCAATTTAATAGCTTCCATGGCTTCCTTTACATCATGCGCTCTTAAAATATTTGCACCATTTAACAGACCAAGTGTATGTAATACAGTAGTTCCATTTAATGCTTCTTCAGTTGTTATGCCGAGGGTTTTATAAACCGTAGACTTGCGGGAGATGCCCATTAGTATTGGTTTCTCAAACATTTTAAATATGGAGAGTTCACGAAGCAATTGAAAATTATGGGTTATCGTTTTTCCAAAACCAAAACCAGGATCAATTATAACATCATGAATGCCTGCCTTTCTGCACTTCTCAAGGCGTTCAATAAAATAATCCGCAATTTCTCTTGTCACATTTTCATATACCGGATTTTGCTGCATGTTCTGAGGAGTACCTTTTATATGCATACATACAAAAGGCACTTTTAAGTCTGCAATAGTTGAGAGCATTGCGCCATCAAAATGGCCGCCACTCACATCATTGATAACAGATGCCCCTGCCTGTACCGATTGTTCAGCAATGGATGCATAAAAAGTATCAACCGAAACAATCGTGTCGGGAAAATGTTTGTGGATCGCATCTATAACAGGGATCACCCTTTTTGCTTCATCTTCGGGTTCCGTTTTTATACTGCCTGGTCTTGTACTTTGTCCGCCAATATCTAATATTGCTGCTCCCTCGGCAATCATTTGTTCTGCCTTTTGCAATGCATCATTTATTGTTATTTTTCGACTGCCGGTATAAAAAGAATCCGGAGTAACATTAATAACCCCCATTACAATTGCACCAGGAAATGTTAGTAATCTTCCGCGGCAGTTAAGTGTAAACATTGTTTGCTTTCCTTTATTTTTGAGCCCAGTCCCTATGGGATTAAGAAGAACAGTTACACAATATTAAATACTTTCCTGTAGCACGTACTTAAATGATACACTGCAAGACAGAATAAAGAAATAAATTATTAACAATAAAGCAATAAACAGGGTACATGAAAAAATCATTGATTGTGATTCGCTGGATCGTGGGCCTGTTGTTTATTTTTTCAGGTTTGATAAAGGCTAATGACCCATTAGGTCTCAGTTATAAGATGCAGGAATTTTTTGAAGTATGGGGATTACAAAGTTTGAATGATTACACTCTTTCTTTTGCACTCATTATGAATGTATTTGAAGTATTGGCGGGGGTTGCAGTTATTATTGGCTGGAATATGCGATTATTTAGCTGGTTGCTTTTATTATTGATCATTTTCTTTTGTTTTTTGACTGCGTACGCCTACTTAACAGGAAATATTAGAACATGCGGATGTTTCGGGGATTGTATCCCGCTTACACCCTTAACATCTTTTGTGAAAGATGTTCTGTTATTCATTTTGATTCTCATCCTTTTTGTAAACAGGAAAAATATAACAACGTCAATTGCACCCCCTGCTCCCCAAATTCTTTTGTTGTTGTGTATTGTTGGGGTTGCGCTTTTGCAGAATTATGTATTGAACTATTTACCTGTTAAAGATTGTTTGCCCTATAAAAAGGGGAGCAATATTGTTGAGAGTATGCACGTATTAAGAAGTGTAACTCCTGATAGTATTGCACTTACTTTTAAGTATAAAAAAAATGGGCAGGTTATGGAATTTGACGCCAATCATTTTCCCGCGGATTTTGATTCTACTTACGAGTTTATTGAGCGTTATCAAAAGCTGATAAGAAAGGGAAGCGAAGGGCCTGCTATTGTTGATTTTGCACTGCAAAACATCGATGGTACTGATACTACTCTGTCTGTTCTTAATGAGCCAAATTACTATGTGATGCTCTTTGTAAATGACTTTTCAAGTTATAATAAATGGCATAATAAGGATTTTGAGGAACTCAGGAATAAACTTAATGCAAAACATCTTCCCTTTTTTATTGTAACATCCGATAAAACCAGAGCAATAGAGTTGTTTGGCAACGATCCGGGAGTGACCGTTCTTATTTGTGATGGAACAGTTATTAAAACCGCGGCCAGGGTAAATCCTACTTATTTTATTATGCAACTTGCTAATATAAAAGGCAAGTATAGTTATAAGAAAATTGATGAAGTGATTGAGCAGATAAATATAGTTCCCGCAAATAAAGACTATTCTGGTTTGAAAGAATCGCCTTACTAAAACTCTTTTGAGAATGCTGCGGTTAATAACTCGCAAATTGTTATACGGAGTGCTTGTATTATTGGGAGTAGTTGTACTCGTATTTTTTCTTTTCCAGGGATTTGGCGATCCTGCAAGACTCATAATCGGGCAAACAGGTGATAGTGCAACGCTTCAGAATATTCGTAAAGAACTCGCCCTGGATCAGCCAAAATGGAAACAATTTATTTTGTATCTCAATGATGTATCTCCTGTAAGTATTTATTCAAAGGATGAAATTATTCAGCGCGGTATAAACGGAATTTTTATCGGTAATAATACAAAACTGGTAATAAAGCTTCCTTATTTGCGCCGGTCATATCAAAGCAGGAAAGAAGTTTCGGCAATATTATGGGACGCGTTGTCCGGCACATTTATACTGGCATTATCGGCAATGCTGATCGCAACTTTATTGGGCATATTATTAGGCGTGCTTGCAGCTGTAAAACAAAATACATGGATGGATACTTCGGCGGTTTTTGCAAGTGTGCTTGGTATTTCGGTGCCATCTTTTTTTATGGGCATTATTTTAGCTTACCTCTTTGGCTTCGTACTAAGTAATTATACAGGCTTACACATGACGGGAAGCTTGTATGAGTATGATCCTTTTCGCGGTAAGCAACTTCAGTTGCAAAACCTTATCCTTCCTGCCATAACACTCGGTATTCGCCCGCTTGCTATCATTACACAACTTACACGAAGCGCCATGCTTGATGTGTTAAGCCAGGATTTTATCCGCACTGCCTATGCAAAAGGATTAAGCAAAAGAGCGGTTATTTTCAAACATGCTTTACGCAATGCACTAAATCCTGTTGTAACTGCAATCACAGGGTGGTTCGCAGAACTACTGGCAGGAGCTTTTTTTGTAGAATATATTTTTGGATGGAAAGGCATCGGCAAGGTTACCGTTGACGCATTGGAGAAATTAGATTTTCCTGTAGTTATGGGTAGTGTTTTAGTGACTGCAACTTTTTTCGTAGCAATAAACCTGCTTGCAGATATTTTATATGGAATCATTGATCCCCGTGTTCGGATACATTAGATGAAAATTATTCATCTTCCTGATTTAAATCATGTTTTTTTCTCAGGTAATTTACCAGCTTTGTATGGTTAATTTTTAGTGATAAAATCTAAGTTATGCACACCATACATGAAATACTACAACGAAAGGGACCTCATTTCAATTACATCGAAGCTTCTGCTTTTGTAATTGATGCCCTCACTTTAATGAAGTGCGAAAACATTAGCTATTTAATTGTAACTGAAAATGGAAAGTATATAGGTATTATTTCCGAAAGGGACTATGCACATAAGGTAATTCTCATGGGCAAACATTCAGATACAACTTCGGTAAAAGAAATAATGACTACTGATTTACCTATTGTTTCAGAAACGGATACGGCCGAACAATGCATGGTATTAATGAATTCCTCTAAATCGCGCTATCTGCCTGTATTTGACGGCTTCAATTTTAAAGGGATAATCACTATACATGATCTGATGCGGGAGGCGATAGCAGAAAATCAGGATCCCGGAAAGCCTGCTGAAAAAGAGAGGCATTACTGGGTGTGATCAGCGTATCACAACATCTTTAATCACAGCTTCGCCCATTGCTTCATTGATGCGCTCAGCTATTTTATTTTTTTGATAGACCAATTCCTGTTTCAGCGGGCCTACAGAAGTATATATGAACAGCGTTGAATGGATTATTTCTATTTTATCTGTGTATTTCGCAATTGTTTTGCCCATCATATCTGTCCATATGCTTTCAATTTGAACAGCACGAATTCCATTCTTCAATTTACTTTTATCTAAAAATTGCTTTAACGCATCGCCAATGTGTAATTGTGCCATTTTGTAAAAGTATAAACAATGCAATAGCGGTAAAAGTAATTTATAAAATTTTTTATCGCGGCTACATAATTTCCCATAATTCTATTGCCTGCCCAGACAGGCGGGCGCCGTACAGTTGTACTTTTATTTTGCTGCTTATCATTTTAGTTTTCATTTAGCTTATCGCCCAATGTTCACTTCGCTTTTTCAATAGCTTTGCGAAATGAGCGAATACATTAACATCGGAAAATTTGTAGCAGCTTTTGGTTTAACGGGTGAGCTTGTTTTAAAACATATGCTTGGAAAGAAAACAATGTTCAAAGAAGGAGAAGCCATTTTTATAGAGGAATTAAAAAGTTCGTATCTCCCATATTTTATCCTCTCTTCAAAGGCAAAGAGCAAAGAAGAAACTTATTTGAAGGTTGAAGGGATTAACACAAGAGAAAAAGCAGTAAAGTTTATACAAAAAAATGTTTGGTTGCAACAGGATGACTTCAAAAAACTTGTTGCAAAAGATTCACCGCTTGGTTTACTCGGTTATACATTAATTGACAATGAAAAAGAAATTGGAAAAATAGAAGAGGTGATTGAACAGCCTCACCA
>DATBFI010000199.1:0-4867 GCA_036558585.1 Chitinophagaceae bacterium | reverse complement strand
TCACACTTTTATTGTGCTTCACAGAACCGCTCATGAACTGAGTAGTAACTTGTGCGACAAGCTCTCTATCTCTTTCAAATACCAGGTTAAATTCATAAAAACGTTTTCCTATAACTTCTGACTCTGCCCAACCAAAAATTTTTTTCGCCTGGGCTGACCATGAAGTAATCACTAAATTCTTGTCCCACTCGATCACACCCAATGGAGAATTAGTAAGATGCGATGAAAGCCGCTGGAGACCCATCCGTGACTCCTCCTCTGCTTTTTTTCTTTTAGTAACATCGCAGAAAAAAATTGATAAGCCATTAGATGAGGGATAAATATGATTTTCAAACCAACGATCATAAGGCGGGTAATATTCTTCCAGATAAATATACTTCTGCTCTTCCATTGCCCTATAATAAGCTTTGTAAAATGGCTGGTCTATTCCTTCGGGAAACTCAGTCCATATGTGTTTGCCGATCATAGTTTGCGGATCGCGGTTGAAAATTTCACCAGCTCTTTTATTCATATAAGTGTAACACCAGTTTTTATCTAATGCAACAAAGGCATCACCTATCCTGTCAAAAACATCCCTGATCTCAGCGGTCTTTTGCTGTATCTGCTCTTCTAATTTATTTGTAGCATAGCCGATATTTCTCTTCACATTTTTTTTCATTATTGCTGACTAAGATTGTTTAAAGAAATCGATATTAATTTAAGGGTGAATTATTTTTTAACAGGAACGATACGTTAGCAACACTAGACCGGCCATCCGGTCATTAATTTTTTGGTTTTTCTTTATGCGTAGTGATGTTATGAATAAATATACAAAAAAATCATCCATATTTATTTTACAGGAATCGAATCTATATCCGTATCAGGCATTGAGAAAAATATTTCCGGACAACTTTACGAAAAACTGTGGTTCTTAAAAGCTAATCAATGAAGATCAGTAATCATTTAAAAAACAATATCATACAAGGCTAAGCGATTTACAACTTTTGTAAACATTCTTTCAAACTTTCCCGCCAATTTTTTAAAGTAATACCGAATGTTGATTGAATTTTTTCTTTGTCGAGAGCAGAATAAAGAGGCCGTTTTGCAGGCGTGGGATATTGCGCGGTTGTAATTGACTGAACAGAACAATTTAATTTTTTTATATCCCTGATGGCTGTTGCAAAATCATACCATGATATAATACCATCATTACTGAAATGATAGATACCGGGCGGAAAAATTTTTGCTGTATGGACTTTGGTGATAATTTGCAGAATTGCTTCTGAGAGATCTTTTGCATAGGTAGGCGAACCAAGCTGATCATTTACCACATTAAGCGTTGAGCGTTCTTTCATTACACGCAGCATCGTTTTTACAAAATTATGCCCGTACACACTGTATACCCACGAAGTGCGTATAACAAATGTTTGAGGATTATTTTCCAGGGCGAGCTGCTCTCCCATCCACTTACTGTACCCATAATAGTTCACAGGGTTTGTCAAATCATTTTCCTTAAAGGGTTCTTTCTTGTTGCCATCAAATACGTAATCTGTAGAGGGATGGATGAGGATTGTGTTATACCTGCTGCATGTTTTTGAGACGGTACTTACCGCTTCTGCATTTGTAAGATAAGCAGCCTCGTGTTCTGTTTCCGCTTTGTCTACAGCTGTATAAGCTGCGGTATTAATAAAATAAGCAGGTTTGTATTTTGAAAAAATTTTTTCCAATGCATTCATGCTGCAGATATCTAATTCATTCCTTTCAAAAAAATAATAATGAAATTGCGGAAATAGTACTGAAGCATCCTGTAACTCGTTTCCCAGTTGACCATTTTTCCCTGAGACAATAATGGCGGGCTTTTGCATAGCTTAAAGGTCTCCGTTATTTCTATTGAAGAGCTTATTTCTACTGATACCTGCTATTTTTTGGACACAAATTCTTTAGGCTGTTTATATAATTCTTCCTTTGGCAGCGATTTAAAATATTCGTAAGTTTTTTTCAAACCCTCTGTCCTTGTTACTTTTGGCTCCCATCCCAATAATTGTTTTGCCTTTGTAATATCTGGCTGCCTTTGCTTTGGATCATCCACGGGTAAGGGCTTGTACACAATTTTTACATGAGAACCTGTAAGCTTCAGCACTTCTTCTGCAAAATCTCTCAATGAAATTTCAGCAGGATTACCAATGTTCACCGGCTTGGCATAATCACTCATGAGTAACCGGTAAATGCCTTCAATTAAATCATCAACATAACAGAAAGAACGTGTTTGACTGCCATCCCCAAAAACAGTGAGATCTTCGCCTCTTAACGCCTGGCCGATAAATGCCGGCAAGGCACGTCCGTCGTTTAAACGCATCCTGGGCCCGTAAGTGTTGAAGATACGCACGATGCGTGTCTCCAAGCCATGAAAAGTATGATATGCCATTGTTAATGCTTCCTGAAAACGTTTTGCTTCATCGTATACACCGCGTGGACCAACAGGATTAACATTACCCCAATACTCTTCGTTTTGTGGATGCACCTGAGGATCGCCATATACTTCACTGGTTGAGGCAACCAGTATTCTTGCGTTTTTTGCTTTTGCCAGGCCAAGGCAATGATGTGTTCCAAGCGATCCAACTTTTAAAGTTTGTATAGGGATTTTTAAATAATCAATCGGGCTAGCCGGTGAAGCAAAGTGAAGTATGTAATGTAATTCACCAGTCACATGAATAAATTTTGAAACATCATTATGGTAAAATTCAAAATTTTCCAATGGAAACAGGTGTTCAATATTTCTTAAATCGCCTGTAATAAGATTATCCATGCCAATAACATGAAAACCTTCATTAATAAACCTGTCACAAAGATGAGAACCGAGAAAGCCTGCTGCGCCGGTAATTAACACTCTTTTTTTAGCCATAGTCTGGGATGCTTGTTGGTTGTTTTTATGTATTCACGTAATCTAAGACTGATTGTGTAATATAAGACAATTGCTCTTCCTCAAGTTCGGTATGTATGGGTAAAGATATTACTCTTTCGGTAAGCCAGTCGGTCACCGGTAAGTGATATTCATTACTTATGAATGAACCAAACATTTTTTGCCTATGCCCGGGTACAGGGTAATAAATCATAGAAGGAATATTTTTTGAAGAAAGATATTCATGTAGGCCGTTCCTGTTTACGTCTTCCAGTATGAGTGTATACTGATGAAAAACATGATCGCAATAACTGGCCCTGTAAGGTTCAATAATTTTTGGATTGTTTGCAAATGCATTATCGTAGCAGGTCGCGACCTTTCTCCTTGCTGCAATATAATTATCCAGTTCGCGCAATTTAATATTTAATATTGCTGCCTGAACCGTATCCAGCCGGGAGTTGCAACCAACCATATCATGATAATATCTTTTGCTTTGCCCATGATTTGCTATCATTCTTAGTTTTACTGCAAGTTGATCATCATCGGTGCATAACGCACCACCATCACCATAGCAACCAAGATTTTTTGAAGGGAAAAATGATGTGGTCCCAATTGCCCCTATAGTGCCTGTTTTCTTTTTACTACCATCTTTAAAATAATAATCACATCCTATTGCCTGCGCATTATCTTCTATCACAAACAAATTATGCTCATAAGCTATCTCCATAATAGCTTCCATGTTTGTAGCCTGCCCATATAAATGCACAGGAACAATTGCTTTTGTTTTTGGCGTAATTGCTTTGCGTAAAGCCTTTATATCTATACAAAATGTTTTGGCATCTACTTCTACAAAAACCGGTTTCAATCGCAGCAGCGCTACCACTTCTGTTGTAGCTATATATGTGAAAGAGGGCGTGATCACTTCGTCACCGGGTTGTAAATCAAGTGCCATCATCGCAATCTGTAAAGCATCGGTGCCATTTGCGCATGGTATCACGTATTTTACATTAAGATAGGCTGCTAAATTATCAGCAAATTGCTGAACCGGTTTTCCATTAATAAATGCAGAACTTTCCAGTACGTCAATAACAGCAGCATCAATTTCCTTTTTTATTTTATAGTACTGAGTTTTAAGGTCAACCATTTGAATGGGTCGCATATATCAATTTTTTGCGCGGCAAAACTACTGGAAAAAAATTTGCGATGTTAAGTGAGTTAACTCCGGGTAAAATTTTTATATATCATATTGAATGAACGAGGGAACACGGAGTGAGAAACAATAATTAAATTGTTTTCTCGTCGGGTCTTACCATCAGATAAACAAGAAACAAAACCTGTATACCAATAAAAATAGTAATTGTTTGATAAGCTCCTTTATCAGCACTATGCACATGCCATATTGAGAATAATTTATTAAGGTTGCGCCTGCTTATTAATCTTGATATAACAGATATTTTACCGAAGAAGCAAATATAAAACAGGATAATAAAGGATGAAATGTTATAAAATAAATTGAGAAGGCTCCGTCTTTCAGCTTTTTTAAAATAGAGACGATTAAAGAACCAGATCAGCAGAGAAGCGATCATCAAAACGACTACCAATCCCATAGATACGATAACATAAGCTTGTTTACTATTGTTAAAAACCTGACTGATGGGCCAGTTAAGCAGGAATTCGACAATAACAGAGATTAATAACGATATTACGAGGAAATGAATCCATTTATAGTTTGGTTTTTCCATGGAGGGGGCTTTTATAGTCTGTAAGCTAGGATGCTATTGCAATTTAAGACTTCTGTGTAAATCTGCAAAAGCCTTAAAAATAAAAGGCACAACTTAGGCAAATTGTGTCTTCATTCATTAGTTTCGGAACCTTAATCTTGCTTCGCGAATAACCTGCTTATTATTTTCCGGTGTTCTCTTTCCGGTACCACCCCCGCCCTTTTTCACCCAATGTGCCGTCATCTATGTATGAGCGACGCGGGAGCTG
>DATBFI010000198.1:0-3697 GCA_036558585.1 Chitinophagaceae bacterium | reverse complement strand
CAAACGTTTGCATAATGGCTTAATATCGGGATACCAGTAATGCAAGTCATTTTTGACAAAAAAATTTTATTAACTTGGATAGGAAATTAATTAATCGTAACAATCAAATTGGATTGTAAAAGCTTTCTCTGAATTAATCATTTCTGTAAAAATTACGATTGCTACTTATGAAACCTTTTATTTACCTGCTGTTTGCTTTTTGCATCCTGTTAATCTCTGCAAATGTAACAGCACAGAACCGGAAGATTTCGGGAAAAATAATATCTGCCAAAGACAATTCCCCTGTTACAGGCGCAACAATTTCCATCAAAGGAACATCTCAATCAGTTGCTGCCGGCACAGATGGTTCTTTCTCTTTAAATGTGCCCTCCGGCGAAGTAACTTTTTTAATAAGCTCTGTCGGGTTTGCAACAAAGGAATTAAAAGTTGGTGCCGGAAGTAACAATATTACCGTTACACTTAATGAAGATTACACTCAGCTAAATGACGTTATAGTAGTAGGGTATGGTACTCAAAAAAAGAGCGATCTGACCGGAGCAATAAGTTCTATTAAAGGCGCAGATGTTACTCAACTTGCCACGCAAAGAGTTGACCAGGCTTTGCAGGGACGTGCTGCCGGTGTATTGGTTTTGAATACGGATGGTGCCCCTGGAGGAAATACCACTATTCGTGTGAGAGGAAGTAATTCTATCAATGGTGGCAACAATGCATTAATTGTGATTGATGGATTGCAGGGAGGAAACCTTAATTCTTTAAATCCAAATGATATTGAATCTATTGAAATTTTAAAAGATGCATCAGCGACAGCTATATATGGTGCCCGTGGAGCTAATGGAGTAGTTTTGATTACTACCAAAACAGGGAGGAAAGGAAAACCGGTGATTAGTTATGGGTATAGTTATGGTATTCAAAACCTGGCCCATAAACTTGACGTGATGAATGCTGCAGATTATGCTAAAACAATCAATGCCAATGCACTTACTCATACAGGCAGTGGCAATATTCCGTCTCCGATTTTTTCTGATGCAGAAATTGCGGGGTTTGAAAAGAATGGAGGAACTGATTGGCAGGATGTAATTTATCGTTCAGCACCTGTACAAAATCATGAGCTTTCGATGAGTGGGGGAACAGATAATTTAAAATACCTGGTTTCCGCAGGATATCTTGACCAGGAAGGCATTCTGGTAAATTCGGAATATGAACGCTTCTCTTTACGGGCAAATGTAAAAACCGATATTACTAACTGGGCTTCATTTGGTCTTAGCTGGGCCGGAACAAAGGAAAAAGGAAATAGTCCACCGTTTGGCAGTGCTGACATCAGTTTTCTTGGAAATTCTGTGAACGTTGCTCCACGCTGGAGTCCTACAGTACCCGTTTATGATTCTCTTGGAAATTATAGTGTGCATCCTCCCGGGTATGGTCCTTATGATACATGGAACCCTCTGGCAAGTGCAGTTGAACCAATGGTTGACAATAATACTATCCGGAATATTATAAATGCCTACCTGGAATTTAAACTTATTGAAGGGTTGACATTGCGAATAACGGGCGGAGCAATTATTGAAAATGAAAATAACCGGATTTACCACAATCTGAAAACATATGAAGGAAGACAGAACACAGGTCTCGGCATTTCTACCGAAAGTACGGATAATACATACCAAAACTCCAATATTTTAACCTATGATAAAGCAATTAAACAACATCATTTCACCGTTACCGCCGTAGCAGAACAACAATATGAAAAGTTTAATACTTCCTCAGTTCGGGCAAGTAATTTTCTGGTAGACCAAACAGGTGTTTTTGATCTCGGCGGTGCGGGCATTGTAACACCCTCTTCAAATGCTGAAGAAAGAGTGCTCAACTCTTTTTTAGGTCGCATTAATTATGTTTTTGCCGATAAATATTTGATAACGGCAAGTTATAGGGCTGATGGCTCTTCTGTTTTTGGAGAGGATAATAAGTGGGGCTATTTCCCATCTGCATCAGTAGCATGGAAAGCATCAGAGGAAACCTTCATTAAAAACCTTGACCTGTTTTCAAATCTCAAGATTCGTGCAAGCTGGGGTAAAACGGGTAACCAGGCGATCGGTCCTTACCAGAGCTTAGCCCGCATCAGTTCTGGTGGTAATTATCCTTATAATGGAGGTGAGAGCACTGACCTGGGTTTTTATATTTCGAATGCTGCTAACCCCTCACTAAAATGGGAAACCACCAAACAGCTTGATATTGGATTGGATGTGGGATTTTTTACCGGACGACTAAACCTGACCGCTGATTATTATGAGAAAACTACTGAAGATTTGCTTATGCCCCGAACATTGCCCGGTTATACTGGGTTCAGCAGTGTTATTGACAACATAGGATCAATCCAAAACCGGGGGCTTGAGTTTGAGATCAGTGGTGACCCCCTGATAGGAAAATTTAAATGGAACACCGGCTTTAATATATCCGGCAACAGGAATAAAGTATTGAATTTAGGGGATGTTGATAAACTTGGTTATAGAACAACAAAAGGCGGATATAGCGTAAACGAGCCATTTATGTACCTGGTAGTTGGAGAACCATTTGGCCAAATGTATGGATATGGTTATGAAGGTACATGGAAAGAGAGTGAATCAAAGGAGGCTGCTGCATATGGGCAATTACCGGGTGATAGAAAATTCACTGACGTTAATCACGATGGTGCGATTGATGAAAATGATTTAAAAGTAATCGGTAATGCATTCCCTGATTTTATTTTTGGTTGGACCAACCGGTTATCTTATAAAGATTTTGAACTTACTTTTCTGATACAGGGTTCGCAGGGGAACGACTTGTTTAACGAGGGAAGAATTCGCCTGGAATCACCGGGGGAAGGAACGAGCACGCGTTTACTGGATCGCTGGACGCCTGAAAACCAGGACACGGATGTTCCTGCTTTTATAGACGAAAAAACCAGGGAAGACGCAAATCTTACAAGTACAGTTGCTATTGGTTCAGACCAAAGACTTGAGCGATGGGTGGAGGATGCCTCATATGTCAGGCTCAAAAATATAACCCTTGCTTATAATTTTCCAAGGTCCCTCATTAATAAAATTCATCTTTCTAACTTAAGAATTTATGTTAGTGGCACTAATCTTATCACGCTTACAAATTATACAGGGTATGATCCCGAAGTAAGTTCATACAATGGTAATGACGCACAAATTGGTGTAGATTTCAGCAATTACCCACAATCAAAAATTGTCAACTTTGGCATAAACATATCATTCTAAAAATAGCATATGAAAAATATTAAATTTTATTCCGGTTATTTTAAATTCTTACTTATTGCAATTCTTGGTATCGCCATGTCTTGTAAAAAACTGGATGAAAAACCGATCAGCTTTGTTCCTCCATCAGATTTTTATACAACACCCGCACAAATTGAAGCGGCCTTTGCAGCTTCCCTGAACCGGTTGTGGGATTATTGGGGAGGTTATGGTTACGGACAGGGATATTTTGTTTATGATGACCAGTATTATGACGGAGACCTGGTTATTCCAAACAATTTTGCAAGTGATCTTTGGGATGCTCATTATGGCGCTATACTAAATTTGAACAGCGCTATCGCAGCGATCAAAAAGGGAAATTTGGGATCTAGTGTTTCGCAGGATGAGATCGATGTTTTAATGGGCCAGGCGAAATTTCTGAGAGCCCATAATTATTTTATGCT
>DATBFI010000197.1:0-9094 GCA_036558585.1 Chitinophagaceae bacterium | reverse complement strand
CCATTACAGTTGATGGCAGTTGTGCCCTGCCCACAGTCCTGGGCTCAGAAAGCGTTTGCTCATCGGTTTGCTGCAGTTGTTGCAGTGCTTTATCAACCTGTTCATTGAATGCCTGCACTAATTCTGCGGGCGTTGCATTTGTTTGATGCGGATCTCCTTCTGCTTTTAGTGCCGAGAGTTGTTCAGTTGTTAACTGCCTGCCCTCCGCGTAAGAAAACAAGCGGTCGAGCACACCACGTAAATGCTGCAAATGAAAACCTGCAGACGCAGCGCCCGCAGGTTTTAGCCATAACTTTCCGTTTGGAAAATCTTTGAGCAAATTATTCACTTCTTCTCTTGCCTGTAAAAGAGCATGAGCAACCGGTTGCAAAAGAGACGGAATGTTTTCAACCGGTCCTCGGAGCCATACTTCGGGAAGTTTTTGTGCCATATTTAAAGATACCGAGAGATTTGTCATAGCAAAGTGCAAGTAATTTCAGTTCAACAAGAATATCAATATCACTTTTGTCAAAGTAGAAATTTTTTCGAAGCAGAGCCAAATAATGCAAGTGCTTTTACAGTATATTTTTTCTGCAATTGAAGCAATGCTTCAGTGAGTGTAGCGTAATAATTTTAATATGCATATTACTTGAGTATGTGAAAAGAAATGTGAGATTTTATCTGCAACATATCTGTTACTTTGATCCCTTCCTTCGATTGGGCATTTGTTAAAAAGAAGCAACAGGTCAGGAAAAAAACAGTGAGAAAATTTCTCATAGTAATTAGTTTTATAACAGAGCTTTGTTGAGCGGAGTATAAAGATACTGAACAGGAATTATCCGGAAGTAATGAAGTGTTTAATAAGAAGGATTTGTTTAAGATACGCGATGCTTATAAAGTTGCGTTGTTATTTCTTCACCTCAGAATATGAAAAATAAAACATCAACACTTCGGCTTATATATCCTCAATGGCAAGGAGGGATAATTACCCACTGGTTACCGGAACTTCCACCAGATGATGCTTCACGTGGTTACTATTTAGGTGCGCAACTTTTAAATTTTTTGGCTCCTGATAATGGTCAAAAGACATTAGAGGTTCCTGTTTCATTAGATATAAATGACAGAGCCACAGAAAAGGGAATCAGCGCCCGGAATATCATTGTAAAGCAGACCAAAGCAGCTCTTGAAATACTTAATCAAAGCAATCCGGAAAGGATTGTGACACTTGGCGGAGACTGTGCCGTGAGTGTTGTCCCATTTTCCTGGTTAGCAGCGAAATATCGGAACGATCTAGCCATCGTTTGGATAGATGCACACCCTGATATAAATCTGCCATACGATACTTATAAGGGGTACCATGCCATGGCACTTACGGCATCTTTGGGGATAGGTGATGAAGAGATCATCAATATGTTGCCGGGAAAGGTCAATGCCTCAAAAGCATTAATAGTTGGACTCCGGTCCTGGGATGAAGGAATGAAGGAGAGACAAAAGGAATTAGCAATAAAGGGTCTGTCACCTGCGGACGTAGTAGAGAATAGTTCCGCTGTTATGAAATGGCTTAAAAGTACCGGCGTATCAAAAGTCGTTGTTCATTTTGACCTGGATGTATTGGATCCCAATGATCTGATTGCTGCCGTAGGTGTTGAACCCGGAGGAATGAAAATAGATGAAGTTGCACGTGTTATTAACGATATATCATCCGAATATGATTTGGTAGGGCTTACTGTTGCTGAGCCAATGCCACGTGTTGCCATCAAAATCAGAAACCTGCTTAATCAATTGCCTTTATTGAAAAACTAAAAAGCTATTTACCTCCTAATCGCCATGTAAAACTTGTTTCAGCATCTCCTGGCAAATACAAATCGGACAAGAGCTTGCATTCATGAGCAAAATAAAAAAATAAACAACAATCGAATAAACAAGTTCAGTTGCAATGATAAGATGTACGTCATGCTGCCTTGAACTTGTTCAGGTTGTTTCAGTATCGAAACACAAATGCAAAAAACACGATCCACATTCCTTCTGCATCTTTTCATCATATTGCTTTAGCAGATAGCTTAATGCAGCATCATAGCCCTGCGGGTCTATTTCCTTCGCCGCAATGTCACTCGCTCAAGCTTTGAGCAGAGCAAGGACATTGCGGTATTTATTGTGATATAGTTAGTAAAATTTTAGGTCACGCCCCGGATTTTCTTTGAGAGACCCCGGCGAAACATGATGTCCCGTACGCGGGAACTTAGCCTTTGCTTCGGGAATAATCTTACGTATTTGTTTTGTACCACCGGTGTTCCCACATTCCTCGTATGTTGTATATTGAGCGTATGTTTCGAACGCTCACCTTAATGCTTTGCTTTGTTACGTTGAAAACTTTTTCACAGGACGCTGAAATTTTCAAACCTGATTCTGTTCGAAAAGAAATTGATGCAGTGCAGATCACTGCTTCATTGCATATTGATGGTGTTTTAAATGAACCTGAATGGGGACTCGCAAAACCTTCTCCCCGCTTTACACAAATAGAACCTTACCAGGGAGCAGCGCCGGGTTTTGAAACGTTCATAAAAGTTTTATACAATAAAGACTATTTATACTTTGGCATTTTTTCAAAAGATTCTCTTGGCAGAAAAGCCATACGCGCAACAGATTTTAAAAGAGATTTTGACTATCGCCAGCACGATCTTGTGAACATGTCTTTCGATGGCTTTAATGATAAACGCAATGCCATGTGCTTTGCAACAAATGCTTATGGGGTACAGCGCGATTATTTAGCTTTCGATGATCTTTATTTTGATATAGACTGGGACGGGCTTTGGCGTGTGCGCACCGCACGAACTGATTCCGGCTGGTATGCAGAAATCGCTATTCCATGGCAAACGCTTCGTTACCGGAAAACAAAAGACAGTATTCAAAATTGGGGAATGAACATGTATCGCAACAGGCGACTGACAAACGAAATAACGGCGTTTTCTCCTTTTCCCCGTGTGTTCGATAATGCAAGAATGGAATATGCAGGTGTTTTAAAAAATTTGCAACCGCCACCTCCTAAACCAAATATTCGCTTTCAACCTTATTTCCTGAGTTCTTATAACCATTACAAAAATTTTGACAGTGCTTTAAAAAAAGATAATGGCACAGATTATAAAGTTGGCGGCGATTTAAAGTGGGCAATCAATCCAAACGATGTTCTTGATGTTACTGTAAACACAGATTTTGCGCAAGCCGATGTAGATTTGCAGGTAAATAATGTCACACAGTTTTCTGTATTTTTTCCTGAGAAAAGACAATTCTTTTTAGAGAACGCATCTTTATTTAGTCCCTCTATACAGATGGCTATGGATGGATCAGGTGGTTCCATGCGTGCACAACCATTTTTCAGCAGGACGATCGGTTTAGACACCAATGGAAACCCTATCCCGATCCTTGCAGGCGGAAGATTTGTTCACCGCTCTTCAACAAAAAATTATGGCGCCATGATGATGCGGCAGGAAGAAACAGATTACAGTCCTGCAACAAATTTTTTTGTAGGACGGTATTCGCAAAACTTTGGTCAACAGAACAGGATTGGCGGACTGCTTACAGTAAAGAATACACCTGGTGGTTCTAACATCGGAAGCACCATTGACGGATTTTTTCGTGTTGGACAATCGCAATCGATCAATACAATACTTACGCACACAGTTACTACAAACACGAATAAGCAGGGGTTTGCAGGTCTCATGCAGTATTATAATTCTACCAATCATTATAAGATCTGGTGGACACAATCTGTTGTAACAAAAGACTATGATCCGCAAATGGGTTTTATTTCGCGAACGGACGTGATCGGCACAACACCCGGCATGAACTGGTATTATCGCGGAAGCAAATTGCCTTTCAAAAAAATTCTTCGTGCATTTGAGCCGGGCTTTCTTCCTGAATTTTACTGGCAGGCGTCAACAGGAAAATTTATTGAAAGAAGTTTATACTTCTGGCCTGTATGGTTGAATTTTCAAAGCGGTGCACAATTCGGCTACTCTGTTAACCCGGTGTATCAAAAACTTACTCAACCTTTCGAGCCTTTGGGAGTTACAATTCCTGCCGGCGAATATAATTATTTGTATCACTGGATAACATTCACAAGCGATCCTTCAAAAATGATAAGTCTTGCAGGCGATTATAAATGGGGGGAATATTATAACGGGAGAATAAGATCTGCGGACTGGAAGTTGCTGTTTGCTCCCATCCCGCATATTTCTGTGCTTGCTGAATTTAACCGGAATCATTTGATCGATATTGGCGAGCCAAAAACAAATTCAATCGTTGATCTCTATATTGTGCAGGGGCGGTTTGCACTAAATCCGCGCATACAGTTGATAGGCTTTTATCAAAAGAATTCTCTTGATCATTCCGACAGCTACAATATCCGTTTCGCATGGGAGTATGAGCCGTTGTCCTACATTTATCTCATCTACAATCACGGAAGTTTCACTCATCCAAATCAATTAAAGCAATCGGAGGATCATGCGATATTTAAGATAAGCTACCTGAAGCAGTTTTGATCTTTATTTATTCGCTTGTTCTTGATGCCGGTGTTGGTCGCCTGACCAACAATACCAATCACTCAATTCCGGTTGGTCAGGCGACCAACCGGGGCAGCAGTTTTGATGTTTATTTATCCACTTGTCCTTAAAAAGCGGGATATGACCTTCTTCAATGCAACGATTTAAACGCTTTTGTAGTCAGAAGGACAAAGAATTGTTTATGAATAAGTTTCTTGCCCTGATGATCTTCTTTTTCTCTGCAGCCTGTCAGAAAGACAAAGCAGACGTTTTTGTGCGTATACAAAATTCGTCTGCAACGCAATTCTCAGATATAAATGTGGCCAATGTTAATTATGGAAGCATTCCTCCATCCATCACGAGTGATTATAAGTTAATAACAGAACCAATATATGCTCCTTTATGTGCCGCTACTATAAGTGACAGCAGTTTTTATATCGGATATGGAGTTTGCGGGACACCTCTTCCGTCTTCATTCAAAGGCGGAAAATATACTTATGTAATTAAACCTTCCGCTTCCTCAGTTGGCTATTATGATATCGAAGTAAAAAAAGATTAAGATGTCACAGGATATGTTATCCTGGTTATTCCAACGTAAGTCGCCCGTCTTTTTTGGGAGATTCGGCGGAACAATATTTCTTTGCCAATGTTGTCGACCACAGCTCCAACTGCTTAATTTCCGGTTGGCCAGGTGACCAACCGGATCACTACAGATGTTATATCAAATTATCTAAAGGTTACCAAACAAAATTATTCGCAAATACATCAAAACAAAAACATGTTACTCAAGATTGATCATTACCAATTTAATCAGGCTTACGTTTGTTGGAGAACATAAAATCCAAACGCCAAACCATTGGACATGCGTATAATTACGCAAAATAAGTACAAATACCTAAAGTTATAATTGGGTAGTTATGCGCTTGATGCTTCAGGGCTCCCATTGTATCTTGCAGTTCAGCGTTAATCGTCGGTTAAAGAAGCCGCCACTTTTTGGTAGGGAGTTATTATTTTTAGTTCTGTAAATGGTTCCCTTTTTTGAATTTCCTAAAGAAAGAGGGTAATGACTTTTGAAACATTCATTCCAAAACAAAATAATCCCAGAACACACGCATTTATCAGGAACACCCGCATTTATCCAAATCAAATGAGTTTAATAATAAATCTACTTCTATGAGAAATGAATTCCGACTTAATGCAATTGTTTAAAATGTTTAGTGAAGGAAAAACTAAAGCCTGTGCTAAAGAATGCATGATAAGCATTTCACGGTGCGAGAACACACCGCAAAATTACGCACACATAACATAATTCATGCCCTTAATCTATGCGTTGATTATGACCGCTGAGTTTCTTATTGCACACGGGAAAAACTTGTATTGTTTAGAACTTTTGAGAACCTTCTTTTATTCCTGACACTTATTTTGAATGAACCAAAAGCGTATAGAGAGGAATTTTGATAAGAAGAACTTGATGACCTATAACCTGAAATCTTAAACACTTTTAAATCTCATCCCTCTGCTTGATCAATTCTAAATATCATTTCGATTTAATCAACGCCACTTAAAGATTTTCATCCATTTTTTAAACTTCAAAACACGACAGTTATGACAAGAAAATTGCAAACAGGACTTGCGTTTATTTTGCTGTTAGTAGCCTTTTCCTGCACAAAAGAAAACGATAACAGCCCTTTTCCCAGTTCCGGGTCTTCTCAGGCCTTAACCTCAACCTCTGCTGACGAGGCAGATGTTCCGGTTTCAGACATCTCATGGACTGGCACCTGGGTACTGCATTATAGTTGGGGTTGTACAGGGTCTTTCGGCACAACTACAATTAAATTTAACTCTAACGGAACCTTCTCAACGGGGAGTGGTAATACGGGACGCTATGTTTCATCAGGCATTATTATACTATGGAAATACGATTCACATAATACAAGCTATGCAGTACGAGTTAACAAGACGCAGTATACTGGAATTGCGGGAGATTTTGCGAATCAAATTAAGGGCTGCGCATTTTTGACGAAGCCTGGTGCTGTAGCAGAGTCTTCTCAACAACTTAAGGGACAACCAGACGACGCCGGAAAACGGTAGTAAATCAAAGTTCGTTTTAGTGGTAAAAGGTAGTATTTTCATCAAGGCGCATTTAGCATTGCAACGTGTGCCTTGATGATTTTTATGATAGTGACGCTGTCATTCAATTTCCAAATCCCGTGTATGAAAGATAGGGTTAAATAAGAGATATTGGACACCTGTCGGAAACTGGCTTTTATATTTACTCTGGCTGTGATTTTTTATGGGCCGCCGAACAGTATCGTTCTTTTATTTTAGGTAAAGTATGATATTGCTTTTCTGATTAAAGAGCCTTCAGTTGTAGCCTCAAATTGTTTCTAACGCCGGGTTGGTCACCCAGACGAACCGGGACAGATAAGCCATCCGAAGCAGTTTTTGATTTGTTATAATGCCAGCTTTAGCTTTTTATAGCATCACGTGTAATGTATATTAAATAAAAAACCGGTTACGCATTGGTAGCCGGTTTTATCACTATTAATTTCCTACCAACTTGCTATCAGGATAGAGCATTGTATGGTGGCTTAATAGCTTAGTTGCTATTACTGTTTTAATTTTTCCAGCATCTTTTTGCCATTATCATTTTGCGGGTTCATTTCAATGGAGCGCTCATAATTTTTTATGGCAAGTTCCTTATTGCCTGCAGCGGCATAAGCTTCTCCCAAACTATCATAAGTGTTCCATGAGTTGGGAAAGAGTTTTACATTAAGCAGAAACACATCAATAGCATCATCAACTTTTTTTGAAGCAAGCAGGTTGTAACCTGTTGTATTCAGTGTGTTTTCAATCGCCTGCGGGGAGGAGGAATTCTCCTGGTGAGTTATCAATGAATTTATCTTCCACTCATTGTTGTCTTTTACCAGGAGCCTGTATTCCCTGGAAGAGCCGTTATAGGAAGAATCTGCAG
This sequence comes from Chitinophagaceae bacterium, assembly GCA_036558585.1. GTDB lineage: Bacteria > Bacteroidota > Bacteroidia > Chitinophagales > Chitinophagaceae > DATBFI01. Next base: position 1,603 of record DATBFI010000197.1, on the reverse strand, counting down.
CGCTGGTTCCGGTTATTTGCTGGTTATATTCCACCCATGCAAGGTTGCCGTTTGTCTTAATAACGTAGCCGTCATTTTTTATATCAAGGTTCACAGGTTTTGCGGAATCCTTCAGCCAGCTAGCCGTTTGCGGTCCGAAATTCTCCCATCCCATTACGGAACCTACACCGCCATTTCCTGCTCCGGCGCGGTTTGTGGTAGCATCATGCGTCCATAATGCCTGCCATGCCTCTGCCTGGGCTTTAAAATAGGTTTGTGTTTCTGCCAGTAAAACTTTCTTAATGGCTTCTTCCTCGGCATTTTGTGCGAAGATTAATTGTGGGTACGTGCATAACAGTAACAGCACGAACAGTGTAAATAGTTTCGTTTTCATGTGCATTATTTTAATAAATGAAGGAATAAAAAGGGAACAGAATTGAAAAGTCAAAGCAGCAGCAAGATTGCAATTACTAACAAGATAGAGATAATAAATGGTTCATGCAATAGCAGGAATAAATTACAGCTTTTAATTTGCCTATACCTGAATCAACCCTGAAACAAGTTCAGGCAGCACAAGGTGACGCGTCTTTTTGCAGACGCAATACAGCAGTGATTTACAGACACAGAACACAATCCAATCACAAAAACTTTTACTGACGACCCACTGCTATACGTTCGGCATCGAAAAAATATTTTGCCTCGTCAGAGTCTTACCGCAAAGCGGGAATAACCGATATTTTGAATGCTTTTCTAATTTGTTTAATTTTATTAAGCAAAAAATATTTATGAGCAAAGAGGTGAAATCAAAAATATATAAGCTGATCGACTCTATTGAAGACGAAAATATTTTGCAAATGGTAATGGAAGACGTTGCTTATTATGCAGGCAATAAAGACATAACACACGAATTAAGCGAAGAACAATTAAAAGAATTAGATGAAGCTATTTCAGAAACGGACCATAATGAAACAATAGATTGGGATGATTTAAAAAAAGAAATGAATGAATGGAAAAAAAGATAGTTGTCTCCAAACGTTTTCGAAAGAACACATTAAGCGTATATGAGTATTTGATAAAAGAATACTCTGCAAAGGCAGCATTCAACTTTATTGATGAACTACAACAACGTGTTGAACTTATTATTCAGTATCCTGAAATTGGTAAGCCTTCACAAAAGAAAGGAAACGTAAGAAGCGTTACACTTCAACCATACAACAGAATTTATTACAGGCTTAACAAAAACAGAATTGAATTATTGTGTTTGTTTGATATGAGAAAAAAGAAGTTGCCTTATTAATTCTACCGTTGTTCGCTCCCAATCTATCAGGGCAACAGTTTCTCATTGCGAATATAAGCAAGCGATGAATCCACGGCAGTATAGACATCACCGTCGTACTTGTCCATCTCGAGGATATACCATTTCACGCCGATCTGTTTCCCTTTCTGAAAAACGGACTTATAATCGATCTTGCCTTTGCCCACAGGCACCCAATTTTGCGCGGGCATGTCGGGCGGCATGAAGTCGGCACCGGTAAAAACGCCCGTCGATACGTGATCCGCCATGTCCTTGATGTGCAGCAACTCCACGCCGCCGCGGTATTTGTCCATGAACTGCACCGGGTCC
>DATBFI010000196.1:0-3054 GCA_036558585.1 Chitinophagaceae bacterium | reverse complement strand
ATTGCTCATGATCATTACAGTGACAAATGAATTTTCTTTTAAAACTCACCGTCAAAATATTATCGATGGCGAAACACGAACCCAATTTATTGTAACCAAGCTTGTATGCGGCATAGTGGTAGCGTTGGTTTCAACGCTTTTTGTTTTTCTAACTGCAATGTTGTTTGGCATGACAGAAGAGAACAGCAACTTCAGTTTTGAAAACATTCAATATATATTCTATTTCTTTCTCCAGGCACTTAGCTATTGCTGGCTGGCAATTTTCTTCAGCCTGCTTTTTAAGCGAAGCGGCATTTCAATTGGTGTATTTTTTCTTTACACTATTGTTTTAGAGAACGTGTTGGTCCAGGCGCTTAATTATTATGCAAACGGTTCAGGAAAATTTCTTCCCATTCAAAGCAGTGATGAATTGCTGCCTTTGCCTTTCCTTGAAAAAATACAACGGGAAATTTCAAAAAGTGATGTAAATACAACATTACAGTTGGGGCTGGTGATCACCTACCTCGCTGCTTATTTCTTTTTTTGCAAAAGAAAATTTGAAAGAGATGATTTATAAAAGATATAACAAGAGAAAGATTTTGAAATGAACAATGGAACAGTCTTTGCTTTTGGGATATATTCCTTCGCAATTTTGCGTTTTATTAAGAAACGAATTAAAATATTTGATAATCTTAGCCGTTCAAACCACATATGAATCTATATTTCCGAAAGACCGTCGTTTTATCCTCTGCTATTGTAATAACGCTTGCTGCAAACGCGCAATATACTAAAGCAAATGATGACCCCGACGCGGATTTCAGACTTGCAAAAGAGCTTTATCAAAAAGAACAATTTAGTTTAGCATACCCTTTGTTTAAAGAATTGTATGCTGAAAATAGAGCCAACAGCAGCATTCCCATCGCTATTCAGTCTGAATCAAAATACTATTCCATTGTTTGTGGCCTCGAATTAAAAGACGAAACTGCTGAACAGGCAGCTCTTGAATTTATCGATCTTGAGCATAATGAACCGAGAGTTGAAATGATGAGTTATCATCTTGGTGAGTACTATTATAATAAAACAGATTTTGAAAATGCAGTTGCTTATTATGAAAAGGTAACGTATGATAATCTAAGCAACAGAGAAATAGCTAACATGAAGTTTCATTTAGGCTACGCTTATTTTACGATGAAACGCTTCAGTGACGCAAAACCTTTGTTTGATGCAATAAGACAAATAAAAACTGATCCCAATTACATTGACGCCAACTATTATTATGGATTTATAGCCTTTGGTGATAAGAATTATAAAGACGCATTGGATGCTTTTAAAATTATTGAAAATAAGCCTGCTTATAAAGGCATCGTGCCTTACTATATAACAGAAATATATTATTACAATGGCGAAAAAGATAAAGCATTGGATTATGCTGAGAAAGCTTTAAAAAAAGGTGGTCAGCATTACGATCTGCAAATGCGACAAATTATCGGGCATATTTATTTTGAAAAGAAAAATTTTGCAAAGGCATTACCTTATACGGAACAATATGTTTCGCAAACAGAAAAAGTAAGCAGGGAGGATCTGTACGAGCTTGCTTTTGGTTATTACCAGGCAAAACAATATCGCAAAGCAATAGATGGTTTTAAGGAACTGGGCGGCAAGCAAGATTCACTTGCACAGAACAGCATGTACCTGCTGGCTGATTGTTATCTTCAAACGGGACAGAAACCAAGTGCAAGAAGCGCTTTTCTTTTTTGCGCTTTGAACAGCAGTAATAAGGTGCAAAAAGAGATCTCAAAATTCAATTATGGTAAATTATCCTATGAACTGGGTTATACAGATGTTGCGCTAAACGAACTAAAAAGTTTTATTTCAACTTACCCTAACTCCGAATATGCTGGTGAAGCAAAAGAGTTACTGGTGAATGTACTTGCTAATACAAGTAATTTCAAAGAGGCACTTGATCTTGTAATGGCAATGAAATCTCCCGGTGAATCAGTAAAACAAGTTTATCCGAAAATATTATATGGACGCGCAGTCGAACTGATAAATGATCAGCAAATAATACAGGCAGATAATTTGCTTAACCAGGTATTTGCTGCCGAATATAATCAAAGCCAGCTGCCATATGCTAAGTTCTGGAAAGGTGAAATTGCATTTCGTCTTAATGAATTTGATTCGGCTGTGTACTACCTGGAAAATTATATGATAAATCCAGTAGTATATGGTGAAGTGAATCCGATGAACGCACGATATACATTAGGCTATAGTGCAATGCGGCAGGAAGATTACACAAATGCTTTAAAATATTTTGAGCAAATCACAACCTCTGTTTCTCCTTCATCAATGCCTTTGCAGCAGGATGCGTATGCAAGAAGTGCAGATTGTTATTTCATGGAAAAGAAGTACGGTAAGGCATTGCAGATGTATGATAATATAATCAGCAACAATTTGAAAGGAGCTGATTATGCGCTATACCAAAAAGCTGTGATTGCCGGGGCAACAGGTCAATATAACCAAAAGGTAACTTTATTACAATCTGTATCCATGAAGTATCCTTCATCACAGATAGTGTCGGATGCCAATATGGAAGTTGCCAATACTTATCTTGCCAATGAAAATTATGAGGCGGCAATTCCCGCATTGAATGCCGTTTTAAAAAATAAAAATGCAGCATCGCTGGCGCCTCAGGCATATTTAAAACTGGGCATTGCTTATTTTAATCAACACAACAATAACGAGGCGCTAAATAATTTTAAAAAACTTATTTCAACTTATCCAAACTCAGAAGAAAGTAATGAAGCGGAAGATTATGTTCGTAATATATTTATAGAAAACCAGCGTCCCGGCGAATTTGTAAATTTTATGCGTCAGAATGGAAAGGATGTCAGTAACTCAGAAGAAGATTCTCTCACTTATATTTCGGCAAATCTTGCTTATAGTAACAAATCATACGATAATGCATTAAAAGGGTTTAGTAATTACCTGCAAAAATTTCCTAATGGAGAATATGCAGTTGACGCAAATTATCAAACTGCTGAAATATACCGCAGCAGAAAAGATTTTAATAACGCA
>DATBFI010000195.1:0-11075 GCA_036558585.1 Chitinophagaceae bacterium | reverse complement strand
TTTTGATTTTGAAGGAAAATTAAAAAGATGGTGTTATAAAATTTTAAAATACTTACAATGAATCGATCCTGATATTTTCAGTTTTGTCAAATAACCCGTTATGGAATTTGTAGTATATGCGCACAAACTTTGCAACTGTATCTGTATTATAGTGAATGTTTAAATAAAAGTCGTAATTGCCTTTTTTTACAAACCAAAGATCTCCCTTATATTTCCAAAAGTCATTAGCTGTAGCCGATCTTCCCAGGTAAACATAATAACTCTCTTTTGCCTGGCCAGATGAAATATGTCTCCATTTAAGCGGCATTAAAATCATTGCAGTTTTGGGAATGAAAATAAAATAAACAAGCGTGTACATTAATCCGGCAATTATCAGGATAACCAGGGAAGCGATTGACAATTTTTTTAACATCCGGGATTCGCTTTATATAATGTCCAATTCTTTTTTTGTTAACTCATTCTCTACATTGCCGGTGTTTAAAGTGGTTGCAGGTTCAAACATCATTACCCATGCCTCTTCTTTTGCATTTGGACGATGCTCTACGCCTTTGGGAATAATAAGAAAATCACCTTCATGCAATTCAATATTTCCGTCCTGCAACTCCATTGTAAAACTGCCTTTTACAACATAGAACATTTCGTCTTCGTTCTCGTGATGATGCCATATAAAGGGCCCACTGAATTTTCCAAGTTTTACCTGCTGACCATTCAGTTCGCCTACGATTTTAGGTGACCAATGTTCATTGAACAATTGAAATTTTTGAAGAAGATTTACTTTTTCCATAGATCATTTTTTTGGCTGATGAATTTTTCATGCAACTGTAGCACTTGCGGAATTACCATATTCTGCTCATCATTTACAATTACAAAATCGCAGAGACGCATTTTCATTTCTTCATCTATTTGTTTGCTCATGCGTGCAAGCACTTCTTCACGCGTAACATTATCACGCTGCATTACCCGTTGTACGCGTAAGTGTTTCGGCGCATATACGCCCACGATATAGTCAAGACCTTCAGTTGAACCGGCTTCAAAAAATAAAGCTGCCTCTTTTATTGCATAAGGCGCAGTTTGCTGCTGCATCCATTTCTCCGCCATCGCAATGGCAGCAGGATGCACGAGTGCATTTAGTTGTTCCAGTTTAAACGGGTCATTGAAAACGATATCCGCGATATATTTCCTGTTTAGCATTTCGTTCCCGTAAGCCGCATCGCCAAACGTTTCTTTTATTTTTTGTTTTAATTCTTCGTCATCATTCATCACCTGCCGCGCAGCCATATCTGCATAGAATACAGAAATACCAAGTGTTTCAAATATTTTAGCTACAGTACTTTTTCCACTACCGATGCCGCCTGTTAAACCGATTCGAAGAACCATGATGAAAGTTCCATTGTTTTTCGTTTGTTGTTTGCCGTTTCTTGTTGCCGCACAAGGAGACGCATTACAAGTGTCCGAAGGACTCTTTTTGGAGAGTGACACATCCGCCTGAGGCGGATTAATAGTCATTAAAAGCTGGCTCCAAAAAAACTACTTTCCATCGATCATTTTTATAAAATCGCTTACTAGATAACTGATGAGCTTCCCCGTGTTCTCGTCCGTTCTGCCGTCACTCAATTTTGTTGCACCTTCACAAATATGGAGATAGGCAACTTTTGTATCAATTGCTGCAAAATTAATATACTGTCTTGCGTGCAAAGGTGAAATGCCCACAGGAGTTGATGCGCTGCTAAGTGTGTCTTCAATTACATCAAGATCTAATTCGATACCGCAATAAGTATCTTCTGTAAATGATGTAGCATGTGCGACAGCTTGTATAAAATTTCGTTTCTCGTGAATAAAAATATCTTCAAAGGTGATCACATCAATGAAAGGGTCATTTACAATATCTATCCAGCAATTTTGCGGAATATAGTTCTCATGCAAGCCGATCACGCAATATTTTTCGAGATACCCGTCTTCGTCGGCATAACGAAAACCATTTCCGCTATGCCTGCCCTCAGCCGGCCGAAAATCTGCGTGTGCATCAAGATTGATGGCATTGATCTGGGCCAGCGGAATAATGCCAGCTTGATATAAACCTTTTGCGGCACCTTTTATACAACCATAAGAATTATTATGACCACCACCGATAATTATCGGAATTTTTTTATTTTGAGTTATGAGCTTTACAAGATGCTCAACTTCGTCGTCAATTGTGTTTACCGCGTGGCGATATGCTTCAATTTTTTCTTCATAACTGAGTGCATTGCTGTCAATTAAAGTTTCGATATCATTAAAATTAAAATGGCCAAGCAGCAATAGATCATCGCCCTGTAAAAAATCATTGCTCTGGATGTTTAAAAATGATTGCAAAAAAGGAACCCAAACAGAATCGGTGCCCCCGATACCAAGATTCGCCTTTACACCAATGCCTTCCGGAATTCCGGCAATTACAAATTTTGCAGGCGATTGTTGAAGTGCTTGATCAATGTTTTGAGGTTCGCTCAAAGCCTGGATTATTTCTCCAAGTTTTGTTTCGAAACGGCGTATCCTTGTCAGCGAAAGTATATCCTGCTTGTTATAAATTTTCAGGTGCTGCATGATCATCTTTTTAATTGTTTAGTAGTTCATCTTCGATGATGTCTTCTTTTTTCTTTTTATAAAAGATCATTCCGAGCATCATAATCACACTTGTTACAAGTATAATAAAGAATAAGATGCCATAATTAAAATTTTGCAACTGAAATGTAACTGGAATTTTATAAAATAACAAAATAGTGACTAATCCACGGGGAATAAAAACAACTTCCGGGTAAACACTTTCCTTGAGAAAGAAACGCAAATAAAGAAATCGTACAACAAGCAATATCAAAACAATTACACTTCCGATCCAAACCACTTCAGATGACCAAATCAAATTTACATCGATCGAAAATCCAAACAGGATAAAAAAGAAAGTTCTTATCAAAAAAGAACTTTCCGCAGTTAATGAATGGAGCAAATGAGTGGTCTCCTGAACTTTCTCTTTTGGAAAAAAATTCAATATTCGCGGTACTCTTACTATATCCCAATTGTTCATGAGCAAACCAAAAACAAGAATAATGAGAAGGGAAGGTAAAGCAAGCATCTTACCTCCTTCATATAAAACAATCAGTAATGCAAACACAAGAAAGAATTTTACTTTCATTGTTGTTTTAGTTAAAATAATAAACAATAAAACAGAAAAAATAAGTGATAAAGCTATTGCTAAGGCAATATTCAGAAAGAATATTCCAATAGCAGAGGCTGTAAAAATTTTGTCTCCGATAAAATAGTTGAACATAAGGATGCCGACAATGTCTGAAAATGACGCTTCGTACACTAAAAATTCCTTTTTTGCCGGTGTTAAATGGTGCAGGCTTGGAATAACAATTGAACTGCTCATGATAGAAAGCGGTGTAGCATATGCCAGGCATTTAATAAGATCTTCGTTTAACCAATAATGCAGTGCACTGCTAATACCCGCAAGCGAGAGAACAAATATGAAGAACGCCGCAAAAAATGAACTGCGAATCAATTTCATTTTGTCTTTTCCCAATTTCAAATCAAGCCCTGCTTCAAGAACTATCATGATCAAACCAATTACACCAAGCAGTTCTGTTAGCTGTTCGGGAAAATGAATGTTCCATCCTTCGGCATCAGAGAATACGCGAAGCAAAATGCCAGCGGCAAGTAGTAACAATACGGAGGGAATCCTTATGTAATTTGAAATGATAGAAAAAAGATATGATATTACAATAACTCCAGCCAGTATGATCAGCACCAGTTCTGTTGATAATCCGGACATGCAGGTTTATTTTAGTGTTCTCAAATTTTAGAGCGCTAAGAGATATGGTTCTGTTACCACTCCATTAAGGGCCGTTTAGCGTGCACGTTTGGTTTAGAAAGATTTAAATCAATTTACCATTAATCATCACCTTATCGATCAAATTTGTTCCAAACGAATAAGGCAAAAAGGCAAGTGAAGGAATTTGTTTTGTGAAAATCAGGTTTGCTTTTTTGCCAACAGTAATACTGCCTGCTTCATTGTCCAATTCTATTGCAAAAGCGCCATTTATTGTTGCTGCATTGATCGCTTCTTCGGGCAACATTTTCATTTGGATACAACTGAGCGATACAACAAAGTTCATATTACCACTTGGTGATGAACCGGGATTAAAATCAGAAGCAAGTGCAACAGCGCAACCCGCATCGATCAATGTTCTTGCCGGCTGGTAAGGCATGTGCAAAAAGAATGCGGCAGTCGGTAATAAAGTTAAGATGCCGTTCCATTTCTCACGATCAGCTAATAGTTCAACTTCTTCAATATTTAATGTTTCAAGATGATCAAGAGAAAGTGCATTTAATTTTACTCCTGCTTCAATGCCTCCAATACTGTTAAGCTGGTTTACGTGCAACTTCGATTTTAATCCATATTTATGGCCTGCTTCACAAATGCGGATCATTTCATTTGCACTAAAAAATCCTTGTTCACAAAAAACATCGATATAATCTGCGAGATTTTCTTTTGCAATATTTGGCAACATTTCATTTATAATAAGCTGAATATAACTTTCATGATCACTCCTATATTTTTCAGGATAAGCATGAGCGCCGAGAAAAGTTGCTTTAACAGGGATTGCGGATTGTTCTTTCAATTTTTTTATTACTCTCAGCATTTTTAATTCACCCTCTACAGTTAACCCATACCCGCTTTTTATTTCAATTGCTCCTGTACCAAGTTTGATTAATTCCTGCAAACGATTCCATGAAGCCTCATATATAATCTCTTCACGTGTTTCGTTTAACCTTCTTGCGGAGTTTAATATGCCTCCACCTTTGGTCGCTATTTCAGCATAACTTTTACCTTTTATTTTATCAATAAACTCTTCCTCACGACTGCTTGCAAAAACAAGATGGGTATGGCTGTCACACCAGCAGGGAAGAATAGTTGAACGATTTGCATCAATCGTTTTCAGTTTCTTGCTTTCGGTGTCCGGAAGTGATTGAGTAGTGAACAGTGAATTTTGAGTTTCTGATTTCTGGTTTTCGATTTCTGATTTCGGATTTCGGGTTTGTGATTCGAGGTCTTTCATTTCTCCATATTCTACAATTATTCCGTCCTCAATAATTAAATAGGCATCATTAATGCATGGTAATTCACTTAGCTCTTTGCCATAAAGGATATGGCTTTCTGTGCGAACATTTGCAAGGCAGCTAATGTTTATTATAACTTGTCTTTGCATAAGCAATATTACAAATAAGCTGTGAGCTGAAAATTAGGTTATAGTGTATTGCTGAATTCCAGGTTAATGCTTATAGATCCATAAAAACCAGGAAGCAAAGTGAGTGCATTAGCACGGGCTCACATGTGGAAAGCCGGCCAATAAAAATAATTTTCTCTTAACTAATGATTTGTTTTATTTACATCAATGAAAAAATTTTTGCTACTCCTGATACTTATTTTTTCATCAAATCTATTGAGAGCGCAAAGACCAGAGATCGGCGTTGCACTTAGCGGCGGCGGCGCCAAAGGGCTTGCACATATTGGTATTCTGAAAGCTATTGATTCTGCAGGCTTACATGTTAATTACATAACAGGCACAAGCATGGGGAGTATTATGGGTGCTTTATATGCATGTGGTTACTCTGCTGATTCAATTGAAAAGATAGCGCGCAATGCAAATTGGGAATTGCTGCTTTCAAATAGTGCTTCTCTGAAGGCGCTGAGCATGGACGAAAAAAGTGAATATGATAAATATGCTGTTGAATTACCCTGGGTTAACAATGGCTTTCGCATACCGAGCGGCTTGCTTGAAAGTGAAGAAATATGGCTGCGCCTGAGTGAATATTTTTTTCCTGTTTATAACATAAAAGATTTTTCAAGATTTCCGATTGGTTTTAAATGTATTGCTACTGATGTTTCAACAGGTGAGGGAGTTGTATTTGATTCAGGCGAAATTGTGCCTGCAGTACGCAGCAGTATGGCCATACCATCTTTGTTTACCACTGTTAATTATAATGGAAGAAAATTTGTGGATGGAGGTGTTGTGCGAAATTTTCCCGTAAGCGATGTAAAGAAAATGGGCGCTGATATTATTATAGGCAGTAATGTGGCAGGTGGTTTGTTGCCAAAAGAAAAGATCAATAATATTTTCCAGATTTTATTACAGATCGCCTTTTTCAGGGAGGATGCGGATGCTATAAATGAAAAGAAACTTTGCAACATTTATATCCAGCATCATCTTGATGAATATAACATGGGCAGTTTTGCGTCCGCTGAGGCGATTATTAATGAAGGCGTTAAAATGGGCGATTCATTATATCCGCGTTTTAAAAAACTTGTTGATTCTTTAGATGTTATCTATGGCAAACAACCACCACGGAAAAATCTTTTACCCCATATAGATTCAGTAAAAATTACTGCAATTGAAATTCATGGCCTGGTAAAAACGAATGAAACATTTTTTCTGCATCGATTGCAGTTTGAGAATAATAAATGGTATACTGCTCCAATGTTATCATCTAAAATAAGAAGGGCCTTTGGTACCCGTTATTATAACAAAATAGTGTACTCATTGCAACCATTACGGGATGGAAGTTGTAAGATCATTTTTGATGTAGAGGAAAATCCATTCACCTTTGCCAAGCTGGGTATACAATACAATAGCTTTTCAGGTATTAGTCTTATTGGCAACCTTACCTCAAGAGATTTTTTTACTCCTTATTCCCGTAGTCTTGTTAGCATGAATATCGGAGAGAACCTGCGTATCCGCGGCGAACATTTGCAGAACTTTGGAAAATTCAAAACATTTTCTGTTGCGGGCAAAGTAGAGGCGGAGTCGCTGGGCTTTACAACTTACAACAACTTTAATAAAGAAGGAACATTCCGACGAAGCTCAGTTCTCGCCGATGTCAATATACACTGGACATTCCGCCGAAACTTTCAAATGGGCCTGGGCACTGATTTTGAGGCATATCATTATAAACCCGATATTCCATCCCAGTTTTACCTGAGGGGTCATATCAACCATTTTATGTCTTATGGGTTTTTAAAACTGAATACCCTGAGTAACAGCATTTATCCTCAGCAGGGCATTAAAGTGAATGCTGATATTGGTCTTGTGTATGATCAACATCCGCACCTGCAGTACTATAATGATAAAACGCTTATCACAAATCTTGATTCCCTCAATTTTCAATATGGCAATTTCTGGAGAAGTACTTTATCGGTACAGCATTATCAACCTATTGGAAGAAAGATAACATTTATTTCGGGCGGACAGGCATGTCTTAATTTTCATGAGAAATCAGGAATTGTAAATGATTTTATTGTGGGTGGGCTGACAAATAATTTTCGCAACCAAATAACTTTTGCGGGCTTGAACGAGGGCAGTTTTTTTACCGGGAGTGCGGTAACACTCAATTTAGCTTTACGTTACCACATGTACACGAACCTGTATCTCACTGCTATAGCTAACGGGTTGTATAAGGATTTTATAACAGGCAACAGGAGCAGCAGCGGTAGTCCTGATTTTTTAACAGGGTATGCTCTTACATTCGGCTACAATTTTGTATTAGGCCCTCTTGAAGTAAGTGCAATGTATTGCGATCAATCAAAGAAGTTATTGCCATACATAAATTTGGGTATTCCCTTTTAGAACCATTATTCTTATATGACTGAAAATGATTTGAGATTTTTCTGTGAATCAGGCTAGTGATTCGATCCGGCGATGATCATACCTGCGCTACTCTAAATGGAAGTATCTCGATCTTATCCCAAACTCTTCCTGTAACATAAGGATCTTCACTAATCCATTGCTTCACTGCTTCTTCATTTTCTAATTGCACTACCAGCATCGAACCGTGCATATCACCATGTTCATTTAATTTGGCACCCCCTATAATAAATCTGCCTTCTGCCTTCTCTTTTCGAACTCTTTTCAGGTGTTCTTCACGAACAGATAATCTCCTGTTTAAAGCATCCGGATCTTTATGATCATCTGCCAGAATGAGAAATTGTAACATAGCTTGAAATATAAAAAGATAAATAAAAAAATGTTTGATATCAAACAACTCAAAATTATTTGTTTTAAATCTTCCTTTTATTTATCAATATAGTACTTTGCAAATAAAACTAACCAATATGAAAATTGAAGTTGGCCAGGAGGCGCCAAATTTTACTTTACATGATACAGAAAAAACACCCGTATCCTTAGCTGATCAAAGAGGAAGTAATGTATTGTTGTTATTTTTTCCCATGGCTTTTACAGGTGTATGCACAAAAGAGTTGTGCACTATAAGAGACAACATCGCTTCTTATAATAATGTCAGATCAAAAGTGTTTGGTATTTCTGTAGACTCTCCCGCTACCCTGAAAAAGTTTAAAGAAGACCATTATTTAAATTTTCCATTATTAAGCGATTTTAATAAAGAGACTTCTGCTGCATATGGCTCTTCATACGATTTGTTTAATGGTTGGATGAAAGGCGTATCAAAACGTTCTGCATTTGTGATTGATAAAGATGGTATTGTACGTTATGCAGAGGTTTTGGAAAAAGCAGGAGACCTGCCCAATTTTGAACGAATAACTGCCACTCTTGCCTCTTTACAATAATCTTAATGTTGCTGAAAAATTTTTAATATTACCTAAAAATTTTTTTTGCTCTTGGTTCTCTAATAATTACTTGTTAATTTTACGATGCAACGTAAACAGATGAAAAAAATTGTACACAAATCTTTCTTTAAAAAACTATTACTCTTTCTGGCAATAGAACTGAGTTTAGGGTTTGTGTATGCAGCTGGTCATAATGATTACTTCCCTCAACAAAAGGCTGTTAAGTGTTACCCGAACCCCGCTACTTCAGTAGTTAACTTTGAATTCCCTGCACCTTATACCTTGCAGATTTTTAGCTTTACCGGCAAAAAAATGACTGAAATATCTGCTTCTTCCAATAAGGTCTCTATAATATTGAACAATGATTTTTACCGCGGCATATACATATATCAATTACGCGATAAGACTGGAAAAATAATCGAAACAGGAAAATTCCAGGTAATAAAATAGGTCAACTTTCTATACTTTTAGAAAGCCCCCATATATTGCGGGGCTTTTTTAGTTGATAGAGAATCAAATTCAAACAAAAGCGATTACCATATTCTCACTCTCATACTATCCGGAAGATACATTTTATTGCCCGGCTTTACATTGAAAACATCATAGAACGCATCTACATCACTGAATGGTCCGTTTACCCTGTATTTTGCAGGTGAATGTACATCGGTTAATACCTGGGTACGAAGTTGTTCATTTCTGTTATGCCCTAACCAGCCTAAAGCATAGCCAAGAAAATAACGCTGAGATGGTGTAAGTCCTCCAATTTTTTCATTCTTTTTATATTCCTCAGTGTTTTTAAAAGCGTCCCAGCCTAAGAGTATGCCGCCGAGATCTGCAATATTTTCCCCAAGTGTCGCTTTACCATTTATTTTAAATGTGTCTATCACAACATAGTTAGCAAATTGTTTGACCATAACATCCGCCCTGCTCTTAAATTTCTTTTCATCATCTTTTGTCCACCAGTTTGTGAGATTGCCTTTTGCATCATATTGCCTGCCTTCATCGTCAAAGCCATGTGTTAACTCATGACCAATTGTTGACGCACCGGCGTAACCATATACCAATGCATCATCCAATTCTTCGTCTCTGAAACCGGGAACAGTGAAAATGCCTGCAGGCAAAACAATTTCATTATTGGAGGGATTGTAGTAAGCATTATACGTTTGCGGATACATCGTCCATTCATCCTTATCAACAGGCTTACCAAGTTTATTTATTTGATAATTATGCCACCATAAGGCCGCATTAACCAAATTTTGTACATAGCTCTCCTTTCCGATCTGCATGGCAGAAAAATCTTTCCATTTGTCAGGATAACCTACTTTCTTTTTTACAGCAGCCAGCTTTGCCAATGCTTTTTGTTTGGTGCTGTCATTCATCCAGGTAAGAGCTTCTATTCTATTTTTTAACGAAGACCGAATGGCTTCAACAAGATCTTCATAACGTTTTTTTGCAGTTGAATCGAAAAATTCCTTTACGTATAATTGTCCCAGCAATTCACCCATTACACTTTCTTCTGAGCGCAGTACGCGTTTCCATCGCGGTTTTCTCTCTTTTGCCCCGGAAAATAATTTACTGAATTCAAAATCTTCTTTTCCAAATGCATCGGGCAAAGCAATAGCAAATGCATCTGCCAGCCTGTAACGCAGGTAGTCTTTCCATGTATCCAAAGCACCACCCTGTAACATTTTGCTTGCCTCTTTATAGTATTCGGGCTGACCAATTATTACGGAATCAATTTTTGCTACTCCATATATAGTCATATAATTATTCCAGTCAATTGCAGGTGCAAGCTTGTAGAGATCCTTAACGGCATACTTATTATAATTTGCATAAGGATCTCTCAGGTCTTCGATTTTGCGATGAGATTTTGCGAGCTCTGTTTCAAGAGCCATAATATTCTTCGCCGCTGTCTCAGCATGCGCGGCATCCTCTCCAAGCAAAACCAACATTTTTGCCATATGATTTACATAAGCATCCCGAATCACGACAGACGTGCTATCCGTTTTAAAATAAAATTCCCTCTCGGGGAGACCAAGACCTGCTTGCCACAATTGCAGTGCATTAACCTCGCTGTTTTTGGCGTCCTGGTTAATATAAAAAT
This sequence comes from Chitinophagaceae bacterium, assembly GCA_036558585.1. Taxonomy (GTDB): domain Bacteria; phylum Bacteroidota; class Bacteroidia; order Chitinophagales; family Chitinophagaceae; genus DATBFI01. Next base: position 357 of record DATBFI010000195.1, on the reverse strand, counting down.
CTATGGGGCCACCTACACCAATCTTATCCAATTCGGCCATTGAGTTTCCTAAAGTTTTCTCATCTGAAATAGCTGCGATCTTATCAAGATACTGCTGCAATGGCCTAATACCATCTTTTTCTATTTTATCTGTATCCATGGCTGTTGTCCAGAAATCGCCAATCTTTTGCTGTGAGCTTCCTGAGGCAGCAGTTGTTTTGGCTGCCTGTTCATTTATTTCTTTTAGTCGTTTGAGGTTTTCATTAACAACCAGATTGCCAATACTCCAGCCACTTTCTTCAGGAGGTATAGGATTTCTCTTTATCCATCCTCCATTGGCATAATCAAAAAAATCATTGGCAGGATTTACGGTACTAT
>DATBFI010000194.1:0-4199 GCA_036558585.1 Chitinophagaceae bacterium | reverse complement strand
AATTGTGAGAAAAGGGAAATTACCCTGTTTGACGAAATTGAAACATGCCGTTTATATACGCAGTTGGAGAGTATGCGTTTCGGAAATAAATTATCTTACTGTTTTAAAATTGATAAAACAATAGACCTGAAATCAATAATGGTTCCTGCTTTGGTTGTTCAACCATTTATTGAGAATGCAATATGGCATGGTCTTATTCCGAAAGAAGAAGGAGGCACTTTACAGGTGAACATTGAAAAAAAGAACGGCTCAATATATTGTATTGTTGATGATGATGGCATCGGCAGAAAAATGTCGAAACAAAATAGATTTAAAGGAGAGCCATCGTCGCATCAATCGAAGGGAGTGCATTTAACACAAAACCGTTTGGACCTGGACAATGTACTAAATGAAAGAAATGCAACAGTAGAAATACTTGACAAAAAAGATGAATTGGGTAAATCAGCAGGTACAACTGTAATTTTAAAATTCAAAGAAGATTAATGATAAAAGCAATTATCATAGATGATGAACAACATTGCATTGATGCACTGGTTTCCGACCTGTCCAAAAATTGCGGTAATGTAGAGGTCATGGCAAAATGTGCATCTGCCAAAGAGGGGATACTGGCCATTAAAAAACTTAAACCGCAACTCATTTTTCTCGATGTTGAAATGCCCTGGATGAATGGTTTTGAAATGCTCGAAATGCTTGACCACATCGACTTCTGTATCATCTTTACCACAGCGTATGATAAGTTTGCGGCAAGAGCTTTCCGTATTAGTGCCGTGGATTACCTGCTAAAACCTATTGATGCTGCAGATCTAAAAGCTGCCATACACAAAGCCGAGGAAAAAATACTTTCTTCTGCGGGGACTGTTAATATTCAAAATTTATTGCACAATATCAGGCAACCTGCCCAGCAACAAAAAATCGCATTGCCTAACAGGGATGGATATGAGTTTGCCCAGGCAAATTCGATCCTCTATTGTACTGCTGAAGGAGCATACACAAAAGTTATTTTTAATGATAAACATGCACTGCTTATTTCACGTACCCTGGGAGACATTGAAGAAATACTGCCCACCGAAATATTTATCCGTATTCATCATTCAACCATTGTAAACATTAATGCAGTTACACATTACTCAAGAACCGATGGCGGATATGTGGTAATGAATACAAACGAAAAATTAATGGTCTCAAAGGCAAGAAAAGAAGCGTTGCTTCAGCGGCTTGGTTTGAAAGCTTAAGAAATGTGTATTTGTTTGCTGTGAAAAATTCGGAACGGTGAACGAAATGCGACCCTGAAAAGTTTCAGGGCTCAGCTCCTGCAACATGAAAGTTTGAACTGAGCGTAGCAAGAGGCGATGCTATATATTCTGCTGCTGGCATCATAATTGAAAATATCCACCAACAAACAAATATCTTCTGTTAAACCGCTATTAATTATTTTGCCGTATGTAAAGAAGCTGTCACCCGTTAGGTTGATTGGAATTAATTTTGATTAATATGGAATGGATTAAAAAACTGGTTGGTCTGTTTATTGGCATTGTGGCATTTGTATTTTCAGTACAGGCACAGGTAAAAATTTTAAAGGGTGTTATACTGGATAAACAAAGCGACGAACCTATACCTTATGCCTCTGCAGTTTTTAAAAAAAGCGGGGCAGGTGTGCTGTCTGATTCACTTGGCAAATTTACTTTTGAACTAAGGAGCTGGCCTGGGGGTGATACCCTCGTAGTAAATAATGTCGGCTATAAACCTGCACTAATACCTTTCAGTGATATTAAAGATTCTGCATCAATAACCATTTATATTGAAGTGCTGCCGCCACAGCACCAGGCGGTAGTAAAAGCAAAATATAACCGTGCATTATGGTTCTGGCGAAGAATAATTGCGCATAAACCGAAAAATGATAAAAATCACTGGAGTAACTATGCTTATGAAGTGTATAATAAACTTGAGCTGGACCTAAACAATGTGAACAGGGACAAGCTGGAAAAGAATTTTGTGCTGAAGCCTTTCAATTTTATTTTGGATTACACTGACACTACCAGTGAGAAAAAGCCTTTCTTACCAGTTTATCTTACAGAAACGATCTCTGATTATTACTACCAGAAGCAACCTTACCGTACAAGAGAAGTAATAAAAGCAAGAAATGCATGGGGCTTTACAAATGAAAGTTTGGCAAAGCAGTTGGGTGCAACTTATCAAAATGTTGATGTGTACAGTAATACTATTCCTGTTTTTGATAAATCATTTATTAGCCCGCTTGCAGATAACGCTGATAATTTTTACAATTTTCATCTGCTGGATACGCAATACATGAACAAAAGAAGATTGGTGCATCTTTCATTTACGCCTAAACGGATTGGTGAAAATACTTTTGATGGTGATTGCTGGGTGAATGATACAACGTATGCTATCCAGAAAATAACGATGCGCCCCTCACTTGATGTAAATGTAAATTTTGTAAAAGGGCTGTCGTTGATCCAGGAGTACAAACTTATTAATGATACCACGTGGTTTTTATATAAAGATAAGTTTGTCGTTGATCTTACTGTTGCGCAGAACAAACTGGAATTTAAGGGGCGGAAGACTACTACTTACCGGAATGTTATTGTGAACAGCGATTCTGTCATTAACGAAATAAGTAAGAGTAAGCCAAGTGAAGACATTATACTGGTGCCCAACACAGAAAATTTACCTGATTCATTTTGGGTGCAAAACCGGTTTGAGCCCCTCAACAAGAATGAACAGAACATCTATAAAATGCTCGATACGCTGCAAAGAAATAAAACATTTCTCCGCTATAAGAACACGATTGATTTTTTGACAACAGGCACCAAGTATGTAGGCAATTTTGTGATAGGACCCTGGTATTACTGGATCTCCGGCAACACATGGGAGGGAACAAGAATGCGTTTTGATCTTGCAACAAATCAGCACTTTAGTGAACACTGGTACCTGCATGGTTATCTTGCTTATGGGTTTAAAGACCAGAAGTATAAAGGGCAGGGAGAGATCAAGTACCAATTCAGCAGGAAGCCCTGGAGTTATATTAATGTTTCCTACAAAAAAGATATTGATAACGGGCAGGTATTGTATGATCAGCTGGGAAGTGATAATATTTTTGTGTTGTTCTTTCGCAAACCAAATATCACGCACAAGTTCCAGGAAATAACAAAAAAGGAAATTGATTTCTTTTCAGAGACAAATAAGAATTTTTCAGTTGGTCTTACGCTAAGCAGCCGTCAATATAATCCTTTGGAAAATTTGCCGGGCAAAGAATATTTTCCTCCCCCCTCCAATGGTGACCCGTTAAACACTTTTGATGCAACTGTTCGCCTTCGCTATGCATACCAGGAAAGATTTATTGAAAGTAATTTCGATCGTTACAGTTGGGGAAGTGATTATCCTATTCTGCAGTTAACATACACGCATGGATTTCCCGGTGTGCTTAACAGCAGTTATACGTATAACAAATTAACCTTCTCCATTTCCGATTATCTAAAAATACCACCATACGGAACATTGCGTTACAATTTATTTGCAGGCAAAGTTTTTGGCACGCTTCCGTACCAGTTACTCGTGCATCAGCCAGGTAACGACTGGTACTATTACAGCAATTATTCTTTTAACCTCATGACGCGTTTTGAATACCTCACTGATCGTTATGCAGGCTTTAGTATTGAGCACAATATTGGTTCCGGTTTGTTTCGATACATTCCGCTTACGCGCAAATTAAAGCTGCGCCAGTTCTGGGAAGCAAAAGGTGTAGTAGGCAACATCAGCGATGCGAACAAGCAACTAAATTTTGTTGGTGATTATCCTTTTAAGTCGCTGGATGGAAAGTTGTATACCGAAGTGGGTGTTGGTATTGATAATATTTTAAAATTTTTCCGCATCGATTTTATCTGGCGTGTATTGCCACGACCATTGCCGGAGACAAAGGCAGAGCGATTTGGCGTATTCTTTGGGTTTAGGATAAGTTTATAATTGTATTAGTGTTTATATATGATTTTTGTAGCTCCTTTCCGGTTCTTCTTTGCAGCATCGTCTCCTGAAAGGGACGATGCGCTTAAATGATTCAGTAATGTATACAATGCATCGTCCTCTGCGAGAGACGATGCATGACATTAGAGCGATTTGGCGTATTCTTTGGGTTTAGGATAAGCTTATAATTGTATTAGTTGTATTTGTGTTTATATATGATT
>DATBFI010000193.1:0-5726 GCA_036558585.1 Chitinophagaceae bacterium | reverse complement strand
ATATAAAATTACCAGTGCGTTTATTATTAAAACTGACAAAGCATTTATAGTGTTGGTGATGAACAAAAGATAATTGATAATAATCCGCAGGGCAGAAGAAATTATTTGTGGCTTGTAATAGGCTTTTAAATTTTTATGAATGATAAGAGGTGATGCATAAATACTGCAATCTGCCTGCCAGTACACTGAGGCAATAACAGGTAAAAAACCTATCCACACAATTGGGTTATTTTCAAAATTATTCTTCATTAAAAAAGGAACGAGAGCCAGAGTTATAATGAGAATAATAATAAAAAAAGTGCTCCGTAGCTGTTTGGCACTCGCTATATAGCTACCCAATATTTTTTTATCGGAATACCTGTTCCCTGTAAGCGCAACAATACTGCCACTGAAACCTAAATCACTTATGCAATTCATTAAAGTTTGTATTCCAAACAACATACTGAAAACAGCAACGTCTTGAATGCTTAACCACCTGAGAAGCAGGAAGCCATTAAGCATATTGAGGAACTGGATTAGTAGCTGTCCTTTGAAAAATCCTGCAAGGTGAGGGATTTGCTTCTTTATGGTTTCAGCCAAACTTAAACCGTGTTCCTTTATTCTTGTAATGGTTATTTCCATCTATGCTTTCCGTTCGGTTGTTGCGATTATTCTATCTCAATAACTTTATGCTTTAAAATGCCACTTCCAGCCCTCCTGCCACATTTTATGCCTGATGGGATTTGTATAGTGGCGCATCGCTATGCTGGAGGGTGTATATTTTATAGAAAAGTCAAACTGATCCGAAGGATCATTAATAAACTGTCTGGGATCGAGTATATTGGCTCCCTGGTTTCTAAAAGCAAATTCTAAAGAAGATTGTTCAGAAAAATATTCGTAAAATCCATCTAAACTTTCGAAATATCTGAAAATATATTCTGGGTTAAAATCAGCGTTTAAGATAAGTAACCCGGAATTTAAAGGATAGAGTGATTCTTTTTTCGCGTGAAAATAATCGCCTACATCTCCCAAAGTATCAGATGCGTACCATAAGCCAGCGCTTAATATGCCTGAATTCAAATAGAATGAAATGTTTTTATAAAAAACGATATCCGAATCAAGATAAACAGTTTGGCAGGTGTAGGGATGACCAACAATAACATTTAATTTTTTTGCCAATCCACACATCAACAAGTAATTGCTTAGCATCTTATTAGTGGTGCAATGGCTGAAAATATCCCAATCAACAATTGACAAGAAGGAAAATTTCTTTTTTAAAATATCCTTCTGTTCGAACGTGTATGACTTGTCTGAATATATTGTCCATTTTATTGGCTCTCCTGCATAGTAAAGGAAAGAATAGATTGATAACACCTGGTCTTCAAAGCCTGCAGCACCGGAGAAGCTGATGATCTCGAAATTGATCTTTGATAAAAAATCAATGTGATTTAACTGTAAGATATTTTTTTGAAATTGTTTTTTATGCCACCCGGCTTTTTTTTGGCATATAACTTTTGTAAGTCCCCCCTGGTATGGAAGTTTTTTTGTCATTCGCCTAACAACTATTTTTTGTTATGGAAGAAGTCATCGGGAGTTTTTGCACCTTTCTTATTGGCATTAACTTACTATCTGCAAAAAAGTATCAATTACATACTGTATTTCTTTTTCTTGCATAGGCACATACAACGGCAAAAGAATGGAATTATCCTGCAAATCTTCGGAGACAGGGAGATGCACATTCGGAGATAAACTTTTATAAGCCGTTTCTCTGTGGACATTCATAATCCCTCTTCTGCTTGCAATACCACTGTCAAGTAATTTCTGCATTATAGTGTTTCTGTCAACCGGGCAATATCTGTTTAAGTACACACTGTAAGATTGATAGTTACTAAAATATTCTTCATGCTCAAGAGACAATTGAACAGACTTTAAATGTTTTAATGCGTTATTGTAGACAGATGCGATTCTCCTGCGTTCAGCTACTATCCAATCCAGCTTTTCCAATTGCTTAATGCCAACAGAAGCTTGTATATCTGTCATCCTGTAATTATACCCCACTTCTACATGATCTTCAAAAACAAGCTGCCTCGCATTATGGCGAATCCTGTCGTTAACTGACATCCCGTGTTGCCGCAATAACTTAAGCCTGTCATAATAATCTTCCCGGTTAGTTGTGATCATCCCGCCATCGCCTGTTGAAATTACTTTTCTCGGATGAAAGGAAAAGCACACCAGTTGAGAATGTGAGCCGATCTTGTTTCCTTTATATGCTGACCCCGCGGCGCATGCCGCATCTTCAATCAATTCTAGATGGTGCTTCTCGCATAGTATTTTAAAAGTATCGATATCTGCGGGCATGCCCATCTGGTGTACAGCTAAAATTGCCTTTGTTCTTTCTGTAATTCTTTTTTCGCAATCAGCCGGATCAAGATTATAAGTGCCAGGTTCCACTTCGGCAAAAACGGGCGCTGCTCCTGCATATTTAATAGCATTTGCAGTTGCGATATAACTCATAGAGGGGCAAATAACTTCATCTCCCTTATTGATTCCTGCAACAATCATTGCCAAATGCAACGCTGTGGTGCAATTTGAAACTGCAACTGCATATTTTGCACCTGTATAAGCTGCAAATTTTTCTTCAAACTCCTGAACTTTCGGCCCCTGGGTAATCCAACCGGTAAGGATGGTATCGTAAGCAGCCTGGGCTTCATCCTCAGTTAAATATGGCTTTGCTATAGGTATCATGAGTTTGTAAGTCGAGTTATAAAATGTAGAAATTTAAAACCGAAATATGAAACGATAAATAAGGAGTTAATCCGGGACTACAATTTTTTCTTTCTTTTTAAAATACCATTTACTAAGCTCATGCAAACCCTCTTCTAAACTTATGGAAGGTTGAAAGTGTAACAATTTTCTTGCCTTAGTGTTATCCGCCAGTCTCCGGCTAACCGGGTTAACAGTACTTGCCTCTTTAAATCCAGGTATAAGTACTGAATCATTTACTTTCAGCAATACTTCTAAAAGTTGCTTCAAACTGGTTTCTTCACAATTGCCAATATTAAATATCTCGTCTGTCACCGGAGATAATAAAGCGGCCACATTAGCCTTTGCAACATCTTTTACATAAACAAAGTCCATCGTCGTATTGCCATCGCCATAAATAAGTGGCGTATTTTCTTCACTGATACAATCCAGCCATTTTATCATAACCTCAGTGTACTTGCCATCTGTATCCATCCGCGGGCCATATACATTGAAATAGCGAAGTGCTATATAATTTAATCCATACATAAACCTGTAACTTCTGAAGAGTTGCTCACCCCAAAGTTTTGCGCCGCCATAAAATGTTTGATTATTGTAAGGATTATCGGTTTCAGGCGTAGGGAAGTGTTGTGCCAAACCATACACAGACGCGCTCGAGCTGTAAATTATCTTTTTGATCTTATATTTCACACATAACTCAGCGATATCAAAAGTTGATTTAATCATCACATCAAAACCCTCACGGGGATTGGCAGCACATGCATTTATCCGCAACGCTGCTAAATGAAAAACGTAATCTGATCCTGCTATACATCTTTCAAGTGTAATTGTATCCCTGATATCACCTTCTATAAATTCTACAACAGGATTATTGATGAAGGTTTGCATGTTTTCAAAACTCCCACGAATTAAATTGTCAAGAATAATGATTTTTGATGGCAGGTACTTCAGTAATTCCTCTACCAGGTATGAGCCAATAAAACCCGCACCACCGGTGATGAAAATTTTACTTTTGAAAATAATATTATGCATGAGCCTGATTGTTTAGACTAAGAACAATTATACCACTGATAATGAGTACGAAACCCAGGAAAGACATAAGAGATAACTTATCCTGGAAAAAATAGGAGCCAATCACAATAGTTAAGATAAAATTGATACCATTTGCAATTGGTATGATTAGGGAAAAATGATTTGTTGAAAGAGCCTTAAATAAAGAGAACGCTGAAAGTATGATCATTATAAAAGCAATGGCAAAAGAAAAATTAAAGATGAGGCCTAACCATTCATTAAAAGTAGTTAAGGTTCTGCCCTTTAATTGCCACTTGATTAATGCCGCTCCTGATACATTAAAAGCCGCATAAAGCAGTATGTATAGAATAGTTTTTGCCATTTAGATTTTATACAGCATCATACTTTTCTTATTCAATTCTATTGCTTCGTCTTCTATTATCTCGTCAATAACAAACACAGGTCTTTTTCTGCTGGCATCGAGAGTACGCCACAAATATTCCGCAATTATGCCCAATGAAATATTTGTAATTCCAAAGCCTACCATCAAAATAGAAATAAGCGCAGGCCAGCCACTTACCAGGTCATCAAAAATTATTTTTCTAAAAATGATATATATGGTCCAAAGAATTCCTAAGATAAAGAAGGCTATTCCAACCAAAGAGACCAACCGGATCGGAGCAAAAGAAAAAGCAACAAAAGAATCAATAAACAATTTTATTTTTTTTGATACTGTCCATTTGGATTTTCCAATTAATCTTTCCCGTTTATTATAAGTAATGCCTGATTGTTTAAATCCCAGACTTAATATTTGGATAAAAATGGAAGAATTATTTTCAATATTGTGATCAAGGCAGACTTTTACCTTCCTGCTGAACATGACAATATCGAAACCTTTCTTTGGAAAATTTGGAATTGCATATTTGCGCATCAGGGAAGCATAAGCAGATGAAAGAAGTTTTTCAGTTTTGCCTGCGCTCGTTGTATTTCTAAAAGCCCAGGTTATGTCTGCTTCCTTGCATATCATCTCATGGTATAACTGGCTTACCAGGCTAAGTGGGTCCTGAAGATCTGCATACATGAAAGTTATATAATCACCTTTGGCTTTAAGTATTCCTGCCCTTAATGCAGCGTGGGAGCCGAAATTTTTGGATAGACTTATTATTCTGAATGAATAGAATTGATGGGATGCGTTTTTTAGTTTATTCAAAGTACCATCTCTTGATCCATCGTTTACAAAAATTATTTCAACTGTAAACTCATTCTCTTTCTCAGCAAATGCATTTAGTTCTTCAATGAGAAGATCGATATTTTCCTCTTCATTATAAACCGGAATGATTACAGATACTTTTGACATATTTAGTCAACAAAAGTGATTATGATGAGCCCTTGAATGAAAGATTAACGCTGGATGTAAAATTTAAATAATCTTATTATTCAGATCTTTTGCAGGGTTTCCCGCCATCTTTGAATGTTGTGTAACGGATTTAATTATATTACTGCCTAAGCCAATAAGTGAAGCGTTGCCAACAGTTATTCCGTTAATAATATTTGTACCGCTCCCGATATAACAATTCTGGCCAATTTTTGTGCCCCCGGCAATTACAACGTTACTTCCGATTAGTGTATGCTCGCCCACTACACTATCATGATGAATTACTGTATTTGGTAAAATACAAACATGATTATCAATTTGTACATTGCTCGTGAGTACAACGCCAGCCATTATTAAACAGTTGTAACCAATCTTTACATTTTTACCCAGCGAAGCATGCGAATGAATTGCTGTTATAAAACGACTATAATGAATGTCGAGGGAATCTATTATTTTTTTTCTTTCTCTGAATGAAGCCGCGCTGCCAGGCACGGCAAGAATAAATAATTCTTCCTTGTATTCCTTTAAAATTTTTCTTGAAAAAAGGGGGTATTGTTCTGATTTCTTGTTTTGATCATCATCAATGAAACCGATAAAA
>DATBFI010000192.1:0-22207 GCA_036558585.1 Chitinophagaceae bacterium | reverse complement strand
CTTATTCCGGGACTTAAATCTATTTGCTGATCAAAGATTAAGAAGCTTATTTCTTCTTTGCAGCTTTTTTAGGAGCGGCTTTCTTTGCGGCCTTTTTAGGAGCTGCTTTCTTAGGAGCTGCTTTTTTTGCGGCTTTTTTTGCAGTTGCCATGTTTTTGAATTTAATGGTTAAGTAAATATGTGTTAAAAATAAAAAAACTTTATGATAACTGCCAAAAAAATTATTACTATACTGTTGCTTCAACTGTTAATATCGAAACAGTTGTTCTGTTACTCCGACCTTTTTTAAATTCAACAACTCCATCAGTTAATGCATACAAAGTAAAATCTTTACCTACTCCAACGTTTTTGCCCGGATGGTATACCGTACCTCTTTGACGCAAAATAATATTACCTGCAACTGCCGGCTGACCACCAAATATTTTTACTCCAAGACGTTTACTTTGTGAGTCGCGTCCATTCTTTACACTGCCTTCACCTTTTTTGTGAGCCATAATTTTTATTTTAAAATCCAAAAATCAAATTTCAAATTTCAAATTATTTGGAACCTGTTTCTTGTTATTTGAGATTTATTCAGGCGATGCTTTCAATTTTTATCTGTGTGTACTGAGTTCGGTGTCCATGCTTTTTGCGAAAGCCTTTTCTTCTTTTCATTTTAAAAGCAATAAGCTTATCACCTTTTACGATATCATTTACTATCTCTGCTTTTACGATAGCTTTTACATCACTTCCCACAGAAAGTTTGCCGTCATTATCAACCAGCAACACTTCATTGAATTCAACTTTATCCCCTGCTTTGCCCTGCAGATGAGGGACATACAGGCTTTGGCCCTCCTGAACTTTAAATTGCTGGCCTGCTATTTTTACGACTGCTAACATAACTTTCCAAAATTAGGACGGCAAAGGTAGGAGATTTCATTTAAAAATTAAAACGCGGAGAGAAAATTTATGTCATCTGACCACCGTTACAGATGATAATGTTTTTACAAATTTATTTTGCTTTTGCATAACTACTGCGTGGGGAATACTACTTTTGATGCCCGATTATTGCTGCGTTATGAATCTAAAATCGTTGTTAGCCAGGCCATTTGCAAACTACATGTATAATAAGATCTCTAAAGGAATGGAAACTGCTGTACCAGATCAGCAGAACATTTTTAAGAACCTGATCAAATCGGCAAAAGACACTCAATTCGGAAAGGATAATGGTTTTGCAACAATTCAATCTTATGAAGATTATAAAAAGCAGGTACCTATTCGTGATTATGAGCAGATAAAACCGTATATCGAAAAAATAAAAGAGGGAAAACAAAATATATTGTGGAAAGGCAAACCAATTTATTTTGCTAAAACGAGTGGTACAACAAGTGGTATAAAATATATTCCCATCACAAAAGATTCTATTCCTAACCACATTAATTCTGCGCGTGATGCATTACTGTGTTATATAGCCCAAACCGGAAATACAGAATTCACAAAGGGTAAAATGATCTTCCTAAGTGGTTCCCCCGAATTGGACAGAATGGGCGGAGTACCCACAGGAAGGTTAAGCGGCATTGTAAATCATCATGTGCCGGGCTATTTACGCAGCAACCAGCTTCCGGCATATGAAACAAATTGTATTGAGGACTGGGAAACAAAACTTGATAAGATCGTTGAAGAAACAATTCATCAAAACATGACGCTGATAAGCGGCATCCCACCCTGGATGCAGATGTATTTTGACAGGTTGATTGAAAAGGGAGGCAAAAAAGTAGGCGAGCTTTTTCCCCAGTTTAGTGTGATGGTACAAGGAGGAGTAAACTTTGAACCATATAAAGCAAAACTTTATGAAAGTATTGGAAGAAAAATAGATTGCATTGAGTTGTTTCCTGCAAGCGAAGGATTTTTTGCATTCCAGGATAGTCAGACTGAGGCCGGTCTTTTACTTAATACTAATTCAGGTATCTTTTATGAATTTGTTCCTGTCTCAGAAGTTTTTAATGAGCAGCCAACGCGTTTAAGTTTGGCAGATGTACAGGTTGGCGCAAATTATGCGCTTATCATTAGCAATAATGCGGGTCTTTGGGCATACAACATTGGTGATACAGTGAAGTTTGTCTCAACAAAACCATACAGGCTGATGGTGAGTGGACGTATCAAACATTATATTTCCGCCTTTGGTGAACATGTGATTGGTGAAGAAGTGGAATATGCTTTAATGAAAGCCGCCGGTGAAGAGGGAGCAAAAATCATTGAATTCACCGTGGCGCCAATGATCGAACAGGGTAAAGGAAAAAGTTACCATGAATGGTTTATTGAATTTGAAAAATCACCACAAAATATAAATGCTTTTGCCGAAAAAATTGACGATAACCTGCGCGAAAAAAATGTTTATTACGACGATCTTATCAGCGGTAATATTTTGCAAAAATTAAGGATCACGCAGGTTAGAAAGAATGGATTTATAGATTATATGAAATCAATTGGCAAATTGGGTGGCCAAAATAAACTGCCGAGATTAAGTAATGACAGGAAAATTGCTGAAGGGTTAGAGACATTTGTAATATGATTTCTATTGATGCTGAGCAATAAGAATTTCCCCCGTAACCACTTTAACAATAAGAATTCTAATGGACTTTTTGAGTTTCTTTTCTGACAACAGCTAAATCATAAACAATTTGTAGCCGCAGCCAAAAACTTGCATCAATGCCCAGCTGTTGCTCCAGTTTAATTGCCAGCCTCGCAGATATATGGCGTTTACCTTTTAATATGTCGCTTAAATGAGGTGGGTGCATTTCAAGTAATTCAGCAAAATCTTTTTTACGAATACTTCTTGCCTCCAACTCTTCAGCTAATACCTCACCAGGATGAAGTGTAACATTAGTTTTTAATTGCTTACCATTTTTGTCTGTTACTATATAGTTCGACATAAATTAATCATTCATAATGTTTCGAGAGCCTTTCAATTAAGGCTATCTCCACAAGAGTAATACTATCAGTTTCAATTTTAAATTCAAGCCGGTATTGTTTATTTACCCTAACTGAATAAAGTCCTTTCTTATCTCCCCTTAATGCTTCAAAATTCAAACTTTTAAGTTGCCTCAGCTGCGTTGTATTTTCGATCTGTTCCAGTTTAAGAACTGTCTTCTTAAACTGAATAATTACTTCTTTACTGTAAATCGGTTTCCCTTTTACAGGTTTATCAATATACAATTTTTAAAGGTATACGTTGTCATACTTACCAAATTTTGGTAATTATTTTTCGGTCTTATTCATCCTTTGTAAATCTTTTATCTTTACCAACTTTATTTTATGATCAACTGACATTTACTAACGATGCAAACAAAACGTATCGCAATATTTGGCTCAACAGGTTCTATCGGCACACAAGCACTCGACGTAATTGCTGCACATCCGGATAAATTTTCTGTTGAAATTCTTACGGCACATACCAATGATGAGTTATTAATCAGGCAGTCTTTACAATTTCAACCAGGCATAGTAGTGATCGGGGATGAAAAAAAATACCAGAAAGTAAAAGAAGCCCTTCAACAAACACAAACAAAAGTACTCGCCGGTGAAAATGCCCTGAATGATGTGTCAACTATAGATAGTTATGACATTATGATTGCGGCTATTGTGGGCTTTGCAGGTTTAACCCCCACATTAAGTGCTTTGGAGAATGGTAAAGTTGTTGCTCTTGCCAATAAGGAAACTCTTGTAATTGCCGGCGATATTGTCATGCGTAAAGCATCGGAAAAGAAAGCACCTATTATTCCCGTTGACAGCGAACATTCTGCCATTTTTCAATGCCTTGTTGGCGAAGCAAGAAATAAAATTGACAAAGTAATTCTTACCGCAAGCGGGGGGCCTTTTCTCGGGAAAAAACCAAATTATCTTGTTAATGTAAAGCGGGACCACGCATTACAACATCCTAACTGGACGATGGGTGCAAAGATCACTATTGATTCCGCAACTCTTATGAATAAAGGTCTTGAAATGATTGAGGCTAAATGGCTTTTCAATTTGAAAGAGGAGCAAATACAGGTGCTTATTCACCCCCAAAGTATTATTCATAGTATGGTACAGTTTGAGGATGGAAGTTTAAAGGCGCAACTGGGTCTGCCTGATATGAAATTACCTATTCAATATGCCTTAACATTCCCCGACCGTATAGCCAGTAAATTTCCGCGCTATGACTTTAAAAAGCCCAACACACTCACTTTTGAAGAGCCTGATGTTAAAACATTCCGCAATCTTGCCCTTGCCAAAGAAGCTTTATATAAAGGCGGGAACATGCCCTGCATATTAAATGCGGCTAATGAAATTGCTGTGTTTGCTTTCCTGCGCAACCGTATCGGTTTTCTCGATATTACTGAAATGGTTGAGCGGACCATGGAAAAAATTACATTTATAGAAAATCCTTCACTTGAAGAATACTTTGAAACCGATGGTGAGGCGCGAACATTTGCAGCTTCGCTTATACAGATGTAAAGTCCTGCTCTAAAGGGATCCCATAGTTATGTAATATGTATTTCTGTTAACGATGAATGTATTATTATTGCACGAATTTTCTTATCGCTTATCATCTTCCGTTGGGTCACTTATACAACAGAAACTTTGTTGAACAAAGTTCAAGCGTTGAAGAGTGCGACGCCTGCCTGCGGCAGGCAGGCAACGGAAGCATAATGGAAGTTTCTTTGATGGGCCTCATAAATTTATTAACAAAAATAAAAACAAAAAGTCCCTTCAGGGATTAGGGTATGATATTATTAGCAATAGACTGGGGTAGTGTTGGTATCAAAACATTACAATTTATTCTCTCCTTTTCAATTATTGTCACGTTGCATGAGCTCGGTCATTTTATTACCGCACGCTGGTTTAAATGCAGAGTGGAAAAGTTTTATCTCTTTTTTAATCCATGGTTTAGCCTGTGGAAAAAAAAGATTGGTGAAACTGAATATGGACTTGGCTGGGTTCCTTTTGGTGGTTATGTAAAGATCGCGGGGATGGTTGATGAAAGCATGGATAAAGAACAATTAAAACAGCCGCCCAAGCCTTATGAGTTTCGCAGCAAACCTGCATGGCAACGACTTATTATTATGGTTGCCGGTGTGGTAGTTAATCTTTTACTTGGTTTTTTTATTTATGCAATGATATTATGGTATTGGGGTGATTCTTATATACCGACCAATTCTTTAAAATATGGCGTTGCAACAGATTCCCTGGCTCAAAGCATCGGGTTGAGAGATGGAGATAAAATATTAAATGTAGATGGGAAATATGTTGAAAAATTTAAAAAGATTTCGCTCGAAGTAATTTTAAAGGATGTAAAAACAATTGAAGTAAAAAGAAATGATCAAAACATATCGGTTAATGTGCCGGAAGATTTTGCAGGTAAGCTGATAAAAAATAAAGCGGTAAATTTTATTGATGTGCGTTTTCCCTTTGAGGGGTTAGATAGTATTTCGCCGGGAACCGCTGCAGCTAAAGCAGGTTTACAAAAAAGAGATAAAATTATTTCAATTAATGGAACTGCTCTTCCCTTTTACAGCGATTTCCGAAACGAGATCAGGAAAAATCGGGGAAAGCAAATTGATATGGTGATAGTTCGAAATACAGATACCTTTTACAAGAAAGCAACAATTTCACCAGATGGAATTTTAGGTGTTTTTCCCGTTGAACCGAAAGATGCCGGTTATTCAATAAAAACTATTAACTAGTCTTTCTTTGAAGCTATCCCGGCCGGTTTTAAAAAGAGCATTGAAACTTTAGAATCTTACTGGCTGCAGTTAAAACTGATCTTTAGCGGTAAAGTAAATACCAATGAATCGCTTGGAAGTGTAATAAGCATTGGTAATATGTATGGCTCAAAAATAGACTGGCCGAACTTCTGGAGTTTAACTGCATTTTTTTCTTTGGTTCTTGCGCTGATGAACATATTGCCCATTCCTGCGTTGGATGGGGGACATGCATTATTTACCATTGTAGAAATAATAACACGACGAAAACCAAGCGATAAATTCATGGAGTATGCGCAGATGGCCGGAATGGTGCTGTTGCTTGGACTTATGGCATATGCGCTGGGACTGGATTTTATGAGGATATTTAAATAAGATGAACTTAATCTTCCATGAATAATATATCCATAAAATAAATCTTAAAATAAGGATTGCTGAAACCAAGGCTCTTTTAGCTCCTTTATTAGTTTATTATTACGTAAATTTGCTGTTCTCTTAAAAGTTCTTTGAACCATACATAATCGTAAGCCAGCGTCTGACAGGTCTGGATCACCAGATTCATAAATCCATTTGGGGTTGTACAGGTTTTGACAGCACAGATTACGGTAGGTGTAAGCATGCAGTGCGTTGGATAATTAGCACTTTAATCTGAATATTCAACAATCAAATGGCGAAACATCTTTCGCTATGGCTGCCTAATCAGGGATTAGCGTAGTCATTTGGGCCGCGATGAGCAGGTTGTTCTGTTACCACGCTCCGCCGCCGACTCAAAATTAAATACAGGATGCTGCAATGGAAGGCTGTGACCATTGCAAAAGACCATTCAGCTAAGCGTGTAATTGGTTTGTTCATTTCCTGTTACATGCCGACAAATAATAATGAAATAAGCATGTAGAAAACTTATGGTAATGGTGTTTGGACAGGGGTTCGATTCCCCTCAACTCCACAAAGTGCAGTTCTGCATTTGATCTTTCAATTCAACTACAGTTTATACTTTATGATGAACTAACTGATGACACACAATTAATCGTAGCTTCTATATTCTGTAAGGGTTTAATACGATTAACACACGAAATTGTAACCCTGAAAAAGATTCCCCCATCCTATTCAAATATTCCCTGTCCTTCAATATTCCTGTAAGGCTTTTTAAAAAAATCATCAACTACTTTATTAAATTGGTCTTTATAGTAAACGGGTGTGGAATGCCCCGAATTTGGTAATATCCATAAATAAGACCTTGCGATATTTTGTGCGATCAGCAACGTATGCTGTGGCAATA
Organism: Chitinophagaceae bacterium; assembly: GCA_036558585.1. Lineage (GTDB taxonomy): Bacteria > Bacteroidota > Bacteroidia > Chitinophagales > Chitinophagaceae > DATBFI01. The sequence goes on along the minus strand of DATBFI010000192.1, from coordinate 15,205 downwards.
TTATATCATGATCACCGCCGATAACAAGTGTGGGACATTTGATCATATGCAGTTGTTGCAAAGTAATATGGGGTTCATAAGACAAAAGATGATATAATTTCCTTTTATTTTTTACACTGGTTGTTTGCTGCTGCTTGCGCAAATTTTTATTGTAATTCATGGCCCAGTTATATGCGAAAGGATTTATGGCGCTTGTATCCGGCCAAAGATTGGCACCGGTTACAGCCAGCTTCTTTACCTTATTGGGATGTCGTATTGCAAGCAGCAAGCCATTAATGCCGCCATCACTCCAGCCGATTACATAACAGGAGGAGAGCCTTAGTGAATCGAGTAGGGCATTAAGATCGTCTGCCATCATTTCATAACTCAATGAATCGCTGTTGTCTATTGACTTTCCCTGCGCACGGCTATCGGCCACAATCACCTGGTACTCCCGGGAAAAATAGGGAATCTGGTACATAAAATTATTGATAGAACCCCCGTTCCCGTGGATCATAAGCAGTGGTTCACCCTTGCCGTAAATTTCATAGTATATAGAAAACCTGCGTGTTTTTATATAATGACCAGCAGTCTTATTACCGCCGTAAAGATTTGTGTCAAATCCGGGTTGGGCATGAAGTTGCCATCCGCTGTTTTCAATAAGAATTATGCATAATATCAGTGAGACATTTTTCATAACTGGTTTTATATAAAAATAAAAGAATACGCATACTGTTAAACGAATATTTCAGCAGGTTAATTTATATCCATCGCACAGAATTGCTTAAAGAATTAAAAAGATCAGGCAATAGCCTTCGCATACCGCATAAAAATCATGCCTGTTAAAAGGTTCAAAATCATAAGCAATATTTTGCCCCAATAAATCCGTTTCTTTGCGCCATCTTTTTGCAACAGATATATTATGTGGAACCGCCTTGCACAATTTATTCTTAAGTATAAACTGCTATTATTACTTATATTAATTGGCCTTACCATATGGATTGGTTTTTATGCGATCAAAGTGCAAATGAGTTACGAATTTTCAAAGGCAGTCCCTACAGATAATCTAAAATACCGGGAATACCTTGCCTTCAAGCAAAAATTTGGTGATGATGGGAACACAATGGTACTCGGCCTTCAAACAGACAGTCTCTATACACTACAAATTTTTAACGCAGTTGATTCTCTTCATCAGCAATTAAAAAATGTTGCCGGAGTAGAAGATGTTTTAAGTATCCCTGAAGCATCTGTGCTTATAAAAGCAGATTCTGCCGAGAAACTTAAGTTCGTAAAAATATTTCACTGCCCATACACTTCATCTTCAACACTTGACAGCGATAAAAATGTTTTTAGAAATCTTCCTTTTTACAGGGGCCTGCTTTACAATGACAGCACACACGCTTCATTAATGGTAGTAAAAGTAAACAAAGACACTGCCAACAGCAAATCACGCACACGCCTGATGAATGACATCATGAAGCAGGTAATCTGGTTTGAACGGACAGCAAATATTCCCGTGCACCTAAGTGGTCTGCCTTATATCAGAACTAACATTGCCGACAGGATTCAGCAGGAAATGTATTGGTTTTTGATCGGATCACTCGTATTATCCGCAATAACGCTTTTGCTTTTTTTCCGTTCGTTTAGTGCAATGCTCATGAGTCTGCTGGTTGTGTGCATCGGCGTTATCTGGAGTTTAGGCACTATGGTTTTATTTGGTTATAAGGTCACCCTGCTTACTGCGTTGATACCACCACTCATTGTTGTGATCGGCGTTCCAAATTGCATATACTTTCTTAATAAATACCACATGAGTTATCGTGACAATCCTGATAAAAATAAGGCGCTTATCGCGATGATTGACCGCATGGGTATCGTTACTTTATTTTGCAACATTTCCGCTGCAATTGGTTTTGCTGTATTTGCTTTTACAGACAGTGCACTGCTTAAGGAATTTGGAGTTGTATCAGGCATAAATATTATGATGCTGTTTATAATTTCCCTTGTTTTTATTCCTGCTGTGTTAAGCTATTTGCCCGCGCCAAAGGCACATCATGTACGCTATCTCGACAATAAACTTCTTGAACACATTTTGATCAGAATAGAACGATGGACATTTCATCACACAAAATGGATATATGGTGTTACAATTGTTTCGTTAATCATCGCCGTTATTGGCATTACAAGGCTAAAGAACGAAGGCTTTATTGTTGATGACCTGCCTAAGAACGATAAAATATATACTGACCTTAAGTGGTTTGAAAAAAATTTTGATGGGATTATGCCACTCGAAATTTTAATTGACGCAAAAAAGAAAAATGGCTTAGTAAGGTCATTAACACCCATTGAAAAAATAGATTCATTCTCACAGTATATTGAAAGCCGCCCGGAAACAGCAAAGCCATTATCATTTGTAGAGGGACTGAAATTTGCGAAGCAGGCTTATTACGACCAGGACAGCGTAAATTATACAACACCTACAGAATTTGATATGCCACTGATGGCCAGGTATCTGAAACAGGATAAAAAGGATTCATCCAAACAAAGCGGTTTGAACAGAATGCTGAATAGTTTTATTGACAGCAATAAACAGGTGGCCCGTATTAGTGTTAACATGAAAGATATCGGAAGTGCAAAGCTTCCCGCATTATTAAAAAATTTTGATTCCGTTGCACGAGCAACTTTTGACACAGCCAATTATAAGGTAACGTTCACTGGTACAAGTGTCACCTTTCTTGAGGGAATAACATTTATTATCAACGGACTAAGGGACAGCATATTCTGGGCATTTATTCTCATTGCATTGTGCATGTTATATTTATTCCGTTCGGCAAGGATATTATTGTGCTCATTAATTCCAAATCTTGTTCCGCTTGTTATTACCGCCGGCGTTATGGGCTGGCTCGGCATTGCATTGAAGCCATCTACTGTGCTCATTTTCAGCGTTGCCCTTGGTATTGTGATTGACGTAACAATCCGGTTTCTCATTAATTACAAACAGGAATTGCCACTGCATCATTACAATGTAAAACAAACGCTGATATTAACTATCCGCCATACCGGCATCAGCATTATTTATACATCGCTGGTCCTTATTGCAGGGTTTGTAATTTTTTGTTTTAGTCATTTTGGGGGTACCAGGGCACTTGGCTGGCTGACATCCCTTACTTTACTATCGGGAACTTTAACTAATCTTATTTTGTTGCCGGTATTAATTAATGCATTGGCAAAAAACAAAAAAGGGTAATATGTAGGTATTACATTTTTGCGACCGGACCTTGTACTAATTTATTTTGAATATTGCTGCAGAGTTAGCAATTTCACAGCAGGATCCATGTTATACTTTAATCATTATGCTACCGGAAACAAGATCATGAAGTGCTCTTCTTCTTTTGTTTGTAAAAATGGTGATAATGGACAGCCATCCGAACAACACCTTTATTATGAACCTTACAAAAGACTGGAAGAAATTTATTTTCATCTTTATATTTTTAAAGCTCCGCACCCTTATGCCGGAAATATAATTACCTAATGTAAAGCCAAGCGTAGTAGCAAGCGGCTCGTAAATAGCCCAGGGCACAAAAAATAGTAAGATTTTTACAATGTTTGGAAAGTTCTCAAAATTTTGAATCGTGGAAGATAAAATAAACATGCATAAAATGATAAGAATGCTATCTATCAGGAGTGATTGAAACCTGTCAATGAGTGATGGATATTGAGATTTCATTTACTAAGGTTTAGAGTTATTATACGGGTATAACTAAGTTACGAAAATGGACTGAAATATTGATTAAAAAGAGAGGTAAATACAGAGCTGCTACTCCCTAAAAACGATATCAAAATAAATTCCGGGTTAAAAAGATGCTTGGGAAATAATTAATTTTTAATGATCCCGGTAAATTGCCTCAGCGGACTTGAGAGGGGAAGCAAACTATGCAATGCCACATTTTTCATTGAATTCAATTGCAGATACTTCCTGATATTTAATTTATATCTCATGATCAGTTCATCATCATAGATTATATTCAGCCACTCAACATTATCTTTTGTAACCTTGTATGTATAGGTTACTTTATTCCCATTTATCATATTCACGGGCTTGCCAACTCCGCAGCACTGCATTACCCATATGGAATTAGAATCAACGTAAGGAATATCAATTACCCATAAATTTCTTTTAGGCCTGTTTGTTTCAAGTTCAAATACAATGCTGTCTCCAACCGCAGCTTCTATAATTCCATTTTCAGGCTTAAAAGATGATATGTAGTTCCTGTTGAAATTTGAGGTTTTAAAAGGAGTATTGTAAAGTTCCCTGAATATCGGAGGTCTGAGCAGAAGTGTCCAACGAAGGTCTTCCGGATAATGATCAAGGATAAATTCGTCAGGCGGCGTTAAAAAATAATGGGCATTATATTCCTTTTCAAATTCATCCCTGTAATTAATATAGCCACTTGCCCAGGTTGCATCCAGCAGGTACCAGTTGCTGTCGATAAAAACAGCATTCCATTTGTGGTTGCTTCTAAACTGAATGCCGATCCTGTTTATGTTCGTTCTCGCATAGCCGGTAATGATCTCGCACTTTATACCCGAATAATCGCACAAGCTTTTAAAAAGTCTTGCATAACCATCACACACAGCCGTTCTTCTTTTCAAAACCATTTCGGCCACTCTTTCATTTAATGGTTTTAATGCTGATGTGTCATCATCTTCTTCAAGCCAGTAATCTGGTGAATAAGCCCTCCCGCGGTTTTGAAAACTTCTTACATTATACGCGATATTATTTGTAACCCATCTGAATATAGATTTTACTTTTTGAAGGTCGGTCGTATCGTTAGCTGTGAGGAGTTTGGATAACGCAGCAGGTGAAGTAAATTCATTAAGATTGCCAAGGTTAACAGATTTGACCTGTGAAAAAGCCATGTTCATCACAAATACAAACAAAACACTTGGCAACAGTTTCATAACCCCTGGATCAATCAGTAATAAAGATGAAATGCAATATCGAATTTATTATATTTCCGGCAGCTATTTTAACAAAATAGAGAAGCTTTTTTGTAGGCGTTAATCGGTATCTGCAGTGGCCGTTTTCTTTGTCTTAAAAATATCCCGCAGTGATTTGCTAACCGCATTATTTACCAATGGTTTCGCCCAAATGCCCATACTAAATAAATATCCCAAGGTGATGTATATAAGGAACATAGCGCCTCTTAAGCCAAGCCAATGGGAAAGAGCGCCAATGATAAGTGGCACTACTGCACCGCCCACAATACCCGTACAAAGAATCCCGGCTAAAGTGCCATGGTGATTGGCAACCGAATTTAATCCAAGTGAGATAACAATAGACCACATTACTGAAGCAAAAAAGCCGCACAAAGGAAAAGCAATTACAGCAACTTTTGCAGGGCCAAACAAAGCAAATGAAAGACTAAGTGCAGCTCCTGTCACAAAAACACACAATATTTTGCGGCTGTCGAATAATTTCAACAAACCAAGTCCCAGCACGCAGCCGATTGTCATCAATCCCCAAAACCATGCAACTGCTGATGCCCCCGTGGTTTCAGGGCTAAGGCCGTGATACAACTGAAGAAATTTTGATATCCAGTTTGCAATGCCCTGCTCTGTGCCCACATACATAAATGTGCCGAGAAAAAACAGGAATGTATAGCGGTTCTTCAGCAGCTCTTTGAAAGTGTCGGAAGTGCCAATTTTTTCATCTTCTGTTAAGTCAACTTTTGGAATATGCACGGCTGATATTACTATTATCATCAGCAAAACAACTACGGCAAATACCCAGTAAAGCGAAACCCATTCAAGATGTTGCGGCACAACTTTATTGAGTGTGTCAAGCAGCACGTTACTTTTTTGTGTATGCAGGTTTTGAACAAGATAGCTGTATAACCAGGGACTTAAAAAAGATGCAGCTCCAAAAAATAATTGAGCCATAACAGAATTAAAAGCAAAATGTTCTTCACCACCTGCCACCCGCAGCAACGGATTAATAACTACCTGCAGCATTGCCATCCCCAGCCCGATAAGAAACAATGAAATGAGCGCTATTGAAAAACTGGTAAAAAATACAAAGGTTGCGGCACCGATCAATGCTAACAGGAATGCAACGATCAATGCTAATTTTTCACTATACTTTTCGATCAAAATACCTGCGGGAATAGACATGATGCCATAAGCCACAAAAAAAGAAAAGGGCAGAAAGCCTGCCAGGGCAAGGCTGAGATGAAAACTATCAATGATGTTCGGCACAAGCGGCCCGAGTATATTTGTAAGAAAGGAAATAACAAAGAAGATAAGGAATACCAATGCAACGATCAATGGTTGTCTTTTATTTTTCATAAAGCTATCGTTGTGTTTAAAGGATAAAACTATGCAGATTTAGCGAATGTTTCTTTCTAATTACGAGTTAATAAAAGAGAAAGGAATGTTGGAGCGGCAATAGTGCTACAATTGATTCGTTGTGTCACTGCAACACTTTTATTTTAACTTTCGAATCAGTATCTTTTGACAATAAAAACAAAATTCATTGCTTCCTCAAATGCATTACTTCTCCTCCGCCTGCTGCCAAGCTTGCTTCTATAATATCTTGTTTCGTTACAATTCTTGTTTGTTTTATTAAGTGGTTTGGATTTTCATTTGCATCCCTCGCATCGGTATATATTTCTGCAGCATAATTTCCTCCAGACAAAAAATCTAAAGGAATGCTCAACTGTCTTGCGGTATTATTAGTTATAGTACCAATAAACCAATCATCATTTTTTCTTCTCGCGATCGTAATAAATTCTCCCACTTTTGCATCAATTACTTTTGTTTCGTCCCAAACAGCGGGCACTTCTTTAATAAATTCAAAACCGGGTTGGCCCTCATAAGCGGCGGGATAATCACACACCATTTGCAAATAACTTTCCAGCACAACATACATTGCAAGCATATGACAGCGTGTGCCAAGCATCAGCGGCCTCGTGTACTGCACTTTGTATTGTGACCCGGGTACCGATCTGAAACCGCCAAGATGATAATCAGTTGCACCGGCAAGCATTCTTGTAAAAGGCATGTTGATATCGTGATCGGGACCTATGCCAGAATCGTCCCATTTATTTACTTCATAATTTCTTGTGCCTTCGCGGGTAAATTCATTTGGATAAGTTCTGTTCAAACCAGTGGGTTTGTAAGCTCCGTGAAACTGTATGTGTAAATGGTGTACTGCTGCTTTCTCCAGGATCTCAGTTTGTATGTTCACCATCTCCTGGTCATCACGATCCATAAAATCAACCATCATTCCTTCTATTCCCCATTTTTCAAAAATCACCAAAGCGCTATCCAGCTTGGGGTACAGCGCCGCCCAATGTACCCACACCCGGATTCCAACGCCTTGCTGTTTTGCATAGTCGCATACCTGCTGCATATCAAGACCTGGAACCGGTTTTGTAACATCGGAATGGGGACCGGGTTCAAATGGCACGCCATCATCCACATACCATTGATGCAACCCATACTCTACAACAGAATGGTATTCGATGCTATTGCGTGCGCAAAAATCAATATAGTATTTGTTGGTCTCGAAATTATTCCCCGGAGCAAAATTTGTATCCGGTGTAACATTGCCGTTCCACCATGGCCATGTTGTTTTGCCCGGTTTTATCCAGCCCACATCTTTTATTTTGCAAGGCTCATTAAGATCAGTCAAAATATTTGATTCGATCAATGCGCCGATCCTGTCACTGATCATCAGTACGCGCCAGGGACTATGATGCGGTAATAAAGCTTTTACTTTAGCCCCGGCTCTCAAAGGGGTGTCAGAAGATTGACCAGGTAAAGGTGATAGTTTACTAATAAGCACACCGTTATGTTTCACTAAGTACATTCCGGCATAATCCAAAAGTGCAGCCTCGGTTATAGCGAGGTAAATATTGTTTGGAAACTCAAACAATGTAGGCATATCCATAAGTGTATCTTCTTTCACATCGCTTAAAGACAGGGTACTGTACAGGCCCTCATGTGAGGTGGTGTAGTTTGGTAAAAACAAGGTGTGCACCGTTGGGTTGCCTGTTAATTTAAATGTTGTGTTTTCATCAAGCAATGTGTATGACGACCAGTTTTTTTGTTGTGGAAATTCATAACGAAACGCAATACCATCATCGAATGCTCTTACTGCAAAATTTATTTTTCTTTGAGGCGCAACAGGTTCTTCAAGTGGTATGATCACTTCACTATAATGACTGTGGACATTTTTTGCTTTGCCAACGATCAGCACGTAATCTTCTGATGTGTCTCTAAAAACAGGTTTGTTTATTCTAAGGTTGTGTTCAAAATTTCCGTTGTCAAAATTTAAACTGAGAGTGGAATTATCAACAAGCACTTTGCCTTTAAATGATACACTGTATGCAGGGATTTTATTTATGAACTTAAAAGAAAAAATGAGATTACCATTTGGGGAAGTAAGCTTTATATTTTGTGCAATGAGTGATGATGACAATAAACAAATAATGCATAAAAGTTTCGGTTGCAATTTCATTACAATAAAAGTTAGATATTAAAGTACAGCTTCCCGAAAAAATTTCAATATAAATCCTATATCAATTATTCATTCACTGCTCTTATTCTCCTGATGGTTTTTTTATGGGGTAATTTATTTTAACGGGCTCACCAAAATTTGGTGTACCATCTGCATTCCATGAAAACTTTTGCATGCGGGGATTTCTTTCATTGCCACATCCCTCGCCTGCCTGCGAATTAGCGTGATAAATGATCCAGTCTTCTGTACCATCCCTTGACTTAAAAAATCCATTATGCCCCGTTCCATATGCTCCGTTTTCCGGCTTCTTTGAAAATACCGGAGTCGATAATTTTATCCAGTCATCAGCATTCATAGGATCACCATTTTCTTTTAAACTCAATAGTCCTATTGCATAATCATCCGTCCAGCAGCCGCTGGCTGAGTATGTAATAAAAAGTTCTCCGTTTGAATTTATTAATGCTTCAGGACCTTCATTTACTGTGGGAAGGCCTCCTCCCCAACCCATTTTCTCCCATGGATAAGTTGGCGTTGAGATCATTACCCGGCTGCCTTCAATTGTCCAGGGGTTTAAAAGTTTTGCTATATAAATATTTTGGCTAACGTTTACACTGCCTTCCCAGCCCGACCAAATTAAATATGATTGCCCGTTGTAATCAAACTCGGAGGCATCAATCGCCCACTTGTCAGAAGAATCGGTGATCTTTCCCTTAAAGGTCCAGCTGCCTTTTACTGGGTCACCGGAACTATTCTCCAATACATATATTCTATGCGTCTCATTATTCCCGTCATCGGCTGCGAAATATACATACCATTTTCCCCCGAGATAATGAATTTCCGGCGCCCAGATATCCTTTGAATAAGGCCCCGTTGCAGGCGGAGTCCAGATAGTAGTAAGCGTTGCATTTTTTAACTCACTCATTTTGCTTGTTGTATAAATACTAATCCTGTTACCGAATGTATTGGTGTAATAATAGGTTGTGTCTTTTTGTATTACCCACGGGTCAGGGCCTGATTGCAAGAGAGGATTGGTAAATGTTGTATCGGCGGGTAAAGGGACCGGCGCGGGATTATTGTTTGAGGTTCTATTACATGAAGCAAAAAATAAAATAAAGGAAAAGATTATTTGCAGCATGGAAACCATTTTCATTTTTTATTATTGATTTTTTGTACCATTTGACTCATACGTTGAGCAGGCGTTGCTTCACTTCAGCAAGCTTCTTTCATCATCATTGCGAAGCTTTATTCACGGACTTGTGTGCCGGCAAAGTCCCCGCTATGCGGGGCAGGCTGTGGCAATCTCATGAACAGAAGTTAATTATTTGGTGAGACAGCCACGTCTCACAGGCAACACTATGCTATTTGCTCCTCGTTATGACATATACTATTCGTCGGTTACAACTGAGAATCGCTAAAAAAATTTCAATTGATTGCCCGGCATCATCGTACTAAACTTCACCAGCCAGGATTTTGCTCAAGATTAGGATTTATATCAAGATCCTGCTGCGGAATAGGTAAAAATTCATTCTTCCCCACAACAAAATTTGCAAAGCCCGCATCTCTTGATGCAAGTTGCGGACCAAGATCGCCCCAACGATAAAGATCCTCCCATCGATGACCTTCGCCTGATAATTCTGTTACTCTTTCGTGTTTCAATTGCAGCCGGAAAGCACCTTGCGATAAGCCCGGCATTACCTGCGATAAAGAAGCAAGTCCCGCTCTTTCCCGCACCCTGTCGACATACTCATAAGCTTCACCGGTACTACCAAGTTCATTTAATGCCTCTGCATACAGCAATAATATATCTGAAAAACGGAGAAAGCGGTAGTTATTTCCGGAATGAAAACTTTCACCTTCATCCGTATAATCATTTAAAAATTTACGGAAATAAACATCATTAAATTGAGGTGGCCCGGAAGTAGGGTCAGTAGAATAACCAAGTGAAGCCCATGTTCTGTGTAACGTACCATTAGGATCGTAAACAAGAGTAAATTCAGGACCTCTTGCATCAGTTGAATCATAAAGAAAGGATGCAGCAAGACGAGGATCACGTTCGCCACTAACCGTCTTTTCTTTTAGAAATTCCCATACTACCCAACGGCGTGCCTGTCCATCTGTAAAACCTATCGGTCTTGGAGCAAAAAACGGGGGAATAGAGGTGCCATAATTTAAATTATCCTGGCCGTTTGGATCTGTATCATCGTCATGGGTATCGGTAGGATTTAGTGCATTTTGAAATTCAAAAACAGATTCCTTATTATTTTCCGCAGTTATGATAAAATTATCGCGGTAGTTTGGCATGAGATCGTAAACAGTACTTCCTTCGCCTTCAAAAAACCACTTTAATGCATCTGCTGCTTCCTGGTATTTATGTTCCTGCATGTAAGCTTTGCCTAATAGACCATAAGCAGCGCCTCGTGTTGCCCGCCCGATATTATCAGCGTTGTATGAAACAGGTAGTTGAGGGGCTGCTTCAGTAAGATCTTTCTCAACCTGCGCCCAAACATCTGCCTGAAGAGAAGTAGGCGGCTGATCGTTTGGATATGAGGTATGCAGTTGCAATGGAACATTGCCCCAATATTGTGCGAGATAATAATAAAAGAGAGCCCTCATAAATTTTGCTTCGCCAAGAAATTGTTGTTTCTGTGTTTCATCCATGCTGATGTTGGGCACATTATCAAGTATTTGATTTGCCCTGTTTATGCCAATATAGCAATCCTGCCAAAGACTGCGCATTTCCCAAAGATTATAATCGGTAACAATAAACCTGTCGAAGTTATTTATCAAGGCAGGATTTGGACTTGTACTGTATCCCTCATCCGAACGAATGATATCAATAAAAAACTGGTTCCTGCAAAGCCCCGGCCTGTGAAAAGTGCTATATAATGTATTTACGCCTAACTGTGCATCGCTTGCAGTTTTCCAAAAGTTTTCAGTAGTGGGCGTATTCGGGTTGGGAACATCTAATTTCTTTTTGCAACCAACCGATACAATAAGCGCTGCCGAAACTATGATGATTAAATTGTTTTTCATCTGTGTAATTTTTGCTGTAACTAAAATTCAAATTGAAGACCAAATGAGATGATGCGGCTTGAGGGCCAGTTGCCGTTATCAAAGCCTCTTAATAAAACCCCCGAACCTGTAACATCCGGATCTAACCCTTTATATTTCGTGACAGTGAATAAATTTTGACCGCTGACAAAAATGCGTGCACTGCTAAAAGTTATTTTTCTCAATAAAGATCCAGGCAGGTTGTACCCCAATTCAACATTTCTTAAACGAACATAGGAGCCATTCTCAAGCCAGCGGGCACTTGTATTTAAGTTGTTATCAGTAATACCGGGATCACCTGTTTCTATACCCAATCTTGGATCACCGGTATTTTTATTGGACGAGGTCCACGGACTAATATCTTTTCTGAAATTAGTGTTCTGGTACCCATCCAAAACTCTTCTTATATCATCATATATTTTATAGCCGAAGACGCCGACAAACTGTATGTTCAATGAGAAATCTTTATAAGTAGCATTGAACTGTAAGCCTCCCTGGAATGTAGGCCATGGTGAACCCAGAAATGTTCTGTCATCATTGTTTATAGTGCCATCCCCGTTTTGATCAATATATTTTATATCGCCTGGTTTTGCATTTGGTTGGATCAGTTGCCCGTCTTTATTTTTATAATTATCAATTTCTTCCTGGCTTTGAAAGATACCGGAGGTTTCTAACATGAACCATTCATCCATAGGATGTCCCACCTGCGATCTTGAAAAAGGTGAGCCTTCAATATAGTTTACACCTACTCCCTGGTTACCCACACTCTCAACTTTATTTTTTATAGTGGTGCCATTAACAGAAACATCCCATTTAAAAGCCTTTTGGTATTGCTTATAGGTAGCACTTATTTCTATTCCTTTATTACGGATGGAACCAGCATTAGCTGCTGCACTTGCAGAAGCGCTGCCGAGATAATATGGCAATGGAAGATTAACAAGTACGTCTTTGGATAAATTATTGTATAGATCTATGGTCACCAAGATTTTATTATTCAGCAAAGCCGCATCCAACCCGATATTGGTTTCATTTCTTTTTTCCCACCTGAGATCGGGATTTACTATTTGAGCCTGGTATTCACCAACAACAGGGGATTGAGCTTCACCATAAACAGCGCGGGCACTGTTATTGATCACACCCAAAAATTCCCATGAACTAAGCGTGTTGATTCCCAACTGCCCATATGAGCCACGAAGTTTGAGATCGGATATCCACTTTACATTGAAAAATTTTTCTTTGCTTATTCTCCACGAAGCAGCGGCTGAATAAAAATCGCCTGTTTGATAATTAGGGCCAAATCTTGAATCCTGGTCTATTCTTCCTGAAAAGGTGAAAAGATATTTATCGTTGTAGGAATAATTTACTCTTCCCAAAAATCCCTGTATGCGATAAAAATCGGGTACACCACCCGCCGCCGATGCCTCTCCCGGTATTCCCTGACCGGCAGAACTGATCGTGGTAAATAATTGCCCGTTTGCATTTTTCAGATATATTTTACCGCCGGACGTTGTTTCTCTTTTTACCTGCTGATACGAGTACCCTACTACACCATTGATATTATGCACCCCAAATGTTTTACCAAAATTGAGCGTATGTTCCATCAGAATATTAGTAAAACGTTCCCTGTCCTCATTAACACTTGTTGCAGGCACCTGGTTCTCGTATCGCCAGATGCCACTGTCTCTTACCTCTTTATAATAATCAAAGCTTGCTTCCAGTCCTGCATTAAACCGGTATGATAACCAATCCGTGAACCTGAAATCTACATAGCCGTTGCCTACAATTTTTGCATAATTGTACGTTTGTTTATCGAGAGCTGCTACTGCAACATAATTGTTAGCAAAAGTTGGAATCTCGTTAGTACCAAAACCCCAGCCGCCGGGATTAAATTGCTGCGTTTTATATTCTTCGCTTTGAACAGCTATAATGGGTAACATTTGCGGTGCTTCATAAAAAGCATTCACGCCGCCACCGGGATTTTTTCCATTGCTATTACTCAGCACCATATTTTCACCCACTGTAAGCCTTCCTTTCTTTATTTCTGTATTTATTCTTAAGCTCGCTCTTTCAAAACTATTTGAAATCAATACGCCCTGGCTTTTATAATAACTTGCTGATAGAAGGTAGTTTCCTGTCTGTGCACCGCCAGACAAGGCTATGTTGTAATCCTGGGTATTGCCGGTGCGGTATATTTCATCCTGCCAGTCCGTATTTATTGTATTACTGGCTAATTGCGCCGCAATGCCTGCAGGTAAGGCAGTTCCCGAATTTTCGTATTGTGTTTTTACTGTTTGAAGATATTGCGGAGCATCCATTACATCCCACTTTTTTGGGATCTGTTGAATGCCATACCTTGCCGAAGCACTGATTTTTGAAGGACCGTTCCTCCCTCTTTTTGTTGTGATAATGATAACGCCATTGGCCGCTCTTGAACCGTAAATGGCAGCGGCCGATGCATCTTTCAAAATTTGAACAGATGCGATATCGTCTGTATTAATTGTTGAGTTAGCATCAGCAATCATACCATCTATCACGTATAAAGGACTACTGTTTGTAAAGCTTGCAACACCGCGAATTTCAATTACAGGATTTTGACCGGGAGCGCCGCCATTTCTTACAGTAACACCGGGCACAAGACCCTGTATTTGTTCGCCAACGGAAGCAGCGACTATCTTATTTGAATTGGCTGTATTAACTACACCTGTTGCACCAGTAAGATCTTTTTTTCTTATGGCCTGGTAACCGATCACTACAACTTCATTTAGTCCTGTTCCGCCGGTGGTCATCGCTACATTTATTACTGATTGACCACCCACATTTATTTCCTGGTCTGCAAAGCCTACGTAGCGGAAGACAAGTACAGCATTATCCGGCGCAGTAATGGAATAGTTGCCGCCTGTATCCGTAGTTGTTCCTTTTGCCTGGCCCTTTATTTCAACTGAAGCACCGGCAAGTGATTTATTATCATTTGCGGAAGTGACTTTTCCTGTAATATTTTTTTGTGCATACAACGAAATATTCAGGCATAGAAATAACAAGAAAAAAAATGAGAATGACCTGGCAATCCTTTTTTTAAAATGTAATGTTGGATGATGATACAATCGAAGTGGTATTTTTTTGATTAGCATGGGGAATTTCATAGCATTAACGTTGAGATTTGAAAATAATTGGTAAAGGGAATAGAGTTTAAACCGCTTAGCTCAGGGGCCTCTTAAATAATTATTTTTTGAAGGGGAATAAAAGCCTTTCATAAGTTATCATTAATATATAGGACAAACGTTGTTTAGTAAAGCAGCCGAGTTTTATTCAATGTGTTTTTCAAATATTTTTTGTTAGCACAATTTTAGTTTTCAAAAATATAAGCACAGGGTAGATGGTATCGCCGGGCGTAGTTTTACCAAGGGTTTTAATAGTTGAAAAATTTAAACGATAAATATTAAAACTGTAGTGCAGCGGATAGTTAGCAACTTAAGAGATCATGCTGTTAGCTATACACAATCGTATAACGAATTTATAAAAAATTTTGCTATTGAGCATTCATTTGTGTGATACAATTTGCCGCTTATCATTTCATGACGAAATGTTTACTTCGTTGGTATGAGAAAAAAATTCTACGGCGGTTGTTCCCCTTCCTGACAAAGAGGAATCTGA